>DASQBW010000101.1:0-2981 GCA_035635015.1 Draconibacterium sp.
CAATTGTACTGGCAAGTTGCATTGAGTCGGCATATGAGATAACTGAGCCTGAATTATCCCAGGCAGTTATTACAACCGGGTTTTGTGTAATCTTTTTAAGGCTCCGAATAAAAGGAGACATTAGCAAAAATGCAATTAAAAAAAACGAGAGAAACCGCAAGATTGTAAGCAAAGTTAATTGTGGTTTTGAAAGGGCTCTATTTGCTTTGTTTCTATAATAAAGTAAACTCACTACACCAATTGCTGCCAAAACGATGGCAAACAAAAGGATAAACCAGTATTTTATTCCAAATGAAATCAAAATCTTTCTTTTTTTACGAAGTGGTAAATATACACAACTACTTTTTTTTCAAAGACCAAATACCGTTATTATTAAAAGGTATTTTACCCCGGCAAAGAGGGGAGATTTAAAACATGTAACCGAAACATTCGTGAGTTGTTTATAAAATTAAAGATAAATTATGAATGAATAGGATTACAGGATTTTTTGTCAGCTTTACTTTAGGGATTTTCCTGTTATATCCAGCCTCTGAGTTTATAGTAACAAAGGGCAGTTAGTTCGCGGGCAATCAATATTTCATATTTTAGATGATTCCACATTTGGTAACGGAGGTTCATGTTGTCTCCCACATCAGGTAGCATGGTTTTGTTTCCGCCCAACAAATCATCAGTGAACGTAAAATCAGCTTCAGCAGCATTTTCAAATGCAGGAAGTGCGTTTACCTTTTCAAATCCTGCTTTTTGATAACATAAAATAGCCCGGCGCATGTGCTCGGGTGAAGTTACCAAAAGAATAGGGTCTTGCATTTTTATAAGTTTCTTGCATTCAAGGGCTTGTGATCGTGTGTTTGTCCCAATCGACTCGTGACTTATCCTTTCTGCAGCAATTCCTCTTAACAGCAGCTCCACTTTCATGCGTTGCGGAGTACTAAGACTATCACTTAATTCTCCCGGCATAGCAATAATCAAGCTCGATTCTGGAAAAGCTTTCGCTGCCTTTTCAGTGTACCAGCTTCGTATTAAGTTGCTTTGGCCCGGCATTCCTCCGCCTCCAAGTAAAACAATATATTTTGGCTCCCATTTTAGTTCCGATTTGCTTGTGCCTAACCAATGATATCCCCAATAGGGCTGTTCGGTAAACGATAATATCAGGCAAACGAAAAAGAAAATTCCAAGGAATACAAAGAATTTTCTTAGTACTGTCAAAAAATAAATACTTTTGATTTTGGTTTTAAACATATAGCTTGTTTAAGGTTTTAAAAGTAAGTTTAATTTAAAGATTTTACCGTTGAATACATCAGAAAAAAACGAAATAATTCAGCTCTTCGAGGGTCATTTTAATGAAAAAGTGGAGCGATTTGAAGTATTGCCACAATCAGGATCGTATCGCCAATATTGCAGGATGGGTAACGAAAACAGAACTGTTATTGGAACCCTGAACAGTGATGTAAAAGAAAATACAGCATTTTTGTCGTTCAGTAATCACTTCTTTAATAAAGGGATTAATGTGCCCAAAGTTTATGCGGTAAGTTCCGATTTAAAGAAGTACTTATTGCAGGATTTGGGAGATACTTCGCTTTTTAAGTTCCTCACCGCTACACGCGAAGAGGAAGGATTTTCCGAAAATATTATATCGGTTTATAAAAAAGTACTTCAGGCTTTACCCAAGATACAGATAATTGCCGGGAAGGAAATCGATTATTCGGTTTGTTATCCGCGCGAAGCATTCGATAAACAGTCGATGATGTGGGACTTGAACTACTTTAAATATTATTTTTTAAAGCTTGCAAAAGTTCATTTTGATGAACAGGCTCTGGAAGATGATTTCCAGCTATTTAGTAATTACCTGTTAAGTGCCAGCTCCAATTATTTTCTTTACCGCGATTTCCAGTCGCGAAACGTGATGTTAAAAGACGATGATGTGTACTTTATCGATTATCAGGGTGGACGTTTAGGTGCGTTGCAATACGATTTGGCTTCTTTGCTTTACGATGGCAAAGCCGATATTCCTGAAAGTGTGCGCCAACAACTATACGACTTTTATATTTCGGAATTGAAGAAATACATGAAAGTTGATGAAGAAAAATTTGCAGGCTACTTTAAGGGATTTGTTTTAATTCGGATCATGCAGGCGATGGGAGCTTACGGTTTTAGGGGATTTTACGAAAAAAAGGAACATTTTCTTAAAAGTATTCCTTTTGCTTTAAAGAACCTGGAAATACTGCTTCCGGAGATTAAATTGCCTGTAGAACTACCGGAGTTATTAAAGGTCTTAAATCAACTTACACATTCAGAAGTGCTGAAAGAAATAGGTCGGGAAAGATCAGAACTAACTGTTCGAATAACAAGCTTTTCGTACAAAAAGGGTTACCCTGAAGATCCATCGGGAAATGGTGGAGGCCATGTTTTTGATTGTAGGGCTATTAATAATCCGGGACGCCACGATGCATATAAAAAACTGAGTGGAAAGGATTTGGCTGTTCAAGAGTTTCTGGAACAAAAATCTGAAATAGAAATCTTTCTTAATGCAGCAAAAATCTTAATCGATCAATCGGTTAAGGTATACCTTGAGCGTGGATTTAAACACTTGTCCATTAGTTTTGGATGTACGGGAGGGCAGCACCGCTCAGTATATTCTGCCGAAAAAATCGGAGCATACCTGCAAAACAATTATCCTGTAAACGTTGTTGTAATTCATCGTGAACAGGAAGATTGGAGATGAGCAAAAAAGCATGTAAAAAGAAAGATTTTCAAGATAAGGAGCATCCAAAATACAGCTGCAAAAAATGCGGTGCCAAAGTAAAAAAAGAAGACAAGGTTTGTAAACCGAAAAAAATTTTTGGTTAATACTAATTGTCCTGGAGTGGGTTCACGGGTCAGAAATAGCGGTAAAAACAATGCCGCTGTTTTGGTAATTAAGTTTTCTGTATTTATTTTCGCACAAAATTTCAACACAGATTTATTCATGGGAAGAGCATTCG
>DASQBW010000102.1:0-1942 GCA_035635015.1 Draconibacterium sp.
GGATAATTCTCGTGTTGGCACCAAAACGACTACCCGCGGATCATTTCCTTCCGGCTTTTTCAGTTTAGTAAGCAAAGGAAGCAGATAGGCGGCCGTTTTTCCGGTACCCGTTTGAGCTACACCAACAAGGTTTGTGCCCGAGTTAATCTTCGGGATAGCTTTTTGTTGAATCGGTGTAGGAAATTTAAAGCCAATATCATCCAGCGATTTTAATATCGATTTTGCAACTTTTAATTCTTCAAAAGTTTTTTTCATCATTCAAATTTTAAGAAACAGAATTACTGCTGGCTGCAAAATTAGAAAATAAAGCCGACTTACCTTAATTTGTACATTTTACCCGGTAAAGAAAGAAGCACATTCTTAAATTCGAGATTTAGTAAGATGGCTGAAACGCGACTTGCAGGTTGTTTTAATTCAGCAGCAATCTGGTCAATGAATAATTCTCCTTTTTGTTTGAGAAGATCTACAACTTTTTGTTCATCAGTATTAAGATCAATAAATAAACTCGATTGCACAGCGTCTGCTTTATTCGTTTTTTCCCATCCCATAAAATATTCCAGATCATCAATACCTTCAATTAAGGTTGCTCCGTTATTCCTGATGAGTTGATTACAGCCTTTCGAATAGATGTCGCCCGATCTTCCAGGGTAAGCAAATACATCACGGTTGTACGACGAGGCTATGTCGGCAGTGATTAATGCACCTCCTTTTTTTGCCGATTCAACAACAATTGTCGCATCGGACAATCCGGCAATAATACGGTTTCGTTTAATAAAATTCGAAGGATCGATTTTTGTTGCACTCGGAAAATCAGTTATTAAGCCGCCATTTTCCTGCATCTTTTTTGCCGTTTCTTTATGCATGGCCGGATATAAAATATCCAGGCCGTGCGCAATAACGCCAACAGTAGGGAGGTTGTATTTTAAAGCGGCCCGGTGGGCCTGTATATCTATCCCGTAGGCAAGTCCACTTACGATAAGGGCTTTATAGTCACGTTCAGTAAATTCCCGGCAAAGTGTGTCAACCAATGTTCTTCCATACCCGGTGGAATTCCGGGTTCCAACGATGCTTATTACTCGTTCTGCATCAAGATTCATTTTCCCTTTTGTGTAGATAATGAGGGGGGCATCAATACAGCTTTTTAATCGTCTGGGGTAGGTGGTATCGGTATAAAAATGCACATCAATTCCGTTGTTATCAATATACTCCATCTCCTTCTCGGCTTTGGGCAAAATCGTGTTGTTTTTTATCAGCCGGGCATTAAGTTCTCCAATCCCCGGAACTTTGGTTAAAGCTTTTGCTGATTCAGAAAAAATTCCCTCGATGCTTCCAATATAAGCAACAAGGTTACGCGCAAGAATCCCACCAATACCGGGAAGCATCGAAAGTGCAATTTTGTATTTAAGGTCGTTGTTCACATGTGCAGGGAGTTACAGTTATCTTTTTATAATAGAATTTAAGGATTTTTGAATAAGCTGCCGGTCTCTAAGTTTCAGGCTGGTTAGGCTAACTACCGGATATTCGGCAATTCCTCTTTTTGTTGAAATTATAATCGTGAGGTCAGTTAGCTTTCCAAAAAATGAATTTTCGAAGTTAGCCTTCCGAAGGCTGCGTTTTGGAAACTCAATGGAATTATATGACTTACCACCAAAACTTATGGCCTTATAATAATTCAATGTTATTTTATCTTCGTCATCAGAGAATTCAATGTACTGGTAATCTGCCACAAGAAAGAAAAGATACCAAAAGGAGAAAACACCTATCCCCATTAAGGCAGGCATTACATAATCTAATAAAAACAACGCAAGTATAACAATGGCAATTCCAATACTCACCATAATGAAAGTCTTTTTGATCTTCGCGATTTTATTTGTGTTTTTTAGCGTCATCTTTCGTTATTAAATATCTAAAATTTTTGGCAGAAACGGTATTAACAAAACGC
>DASQBW010000103.1:0-3440 GCA_035635015.1 Draconibacterium sp.
TGACTCCAAAAGTTAGTATTATTATGGGCAGTACATCCGATCTTATCGTGATGGAAAAGGCTGCAAAACTATTTGATGAGTTTGAAATTCCGTTCGAGATTAATGCCTTATCTGCACACCGAACTCCTGACGAAGTAGAAAGCTTTGCCAAAGGAGCAAAAGACCGTGGTATTAAAGTTATTATTGCCGGAGCCGGAATGGCGGCTCACCTGCCGGGGGTAATTGCGGCCATGACTCCACTTCCTGTGATTGGTGTTCCAATTAACGCCAGCCTTTCGGGATTTGATTCTATTCTTGCAATCCTGCAAATGCCTCCGGGAATTCCGGTTGCAACAGTTGCTGTTGATGGCGCTATGAATGCTGCTATTTTAGCCACCCAAATGATGGCTACCGGAGACGAAGAATTAATGACCAAACTGGTTGTTTACAAAGAAAACCTGAAACAGAAAATTGTAAAAGCCAATCAGGACTTATCAGAAGTAAAGTTCAAATTCAAAACAAACTGATTGCAGTTAAAAATATTTTACTTAATTTTAAAGAGGTATTATAGATACCTCTTTTTTTATGCGTAGACCCTTCTACATACTATTGGGAGCTTTCACAACAATTGCCACTTTGGCCTCTTCACAAAATTACATCGGAGGAGCACGTTCTGTTGCCCTGTCAAATGCTGTCGTATCCATCTCTGATGTGTGGAGCACCTTTCATAACCAGGCAACTTTAGCACAACTCAACACTATTTCTGCCGGTGTTTACTATGAATCGAAATACGGAATAGATGAGTTCGCACTGGCGGCCACAAGTGTGGTTTTCCCATCTACTGCCGGCACTTTTGGATTAAGTTTTTACCAGTTTGGTAAAGGAACATTCAAGGAACACAAAATCGGTTTTGCCTATGCGAAACAACTTTCTGAGCGTTTCAATGCGGCTCTTCAATTTGATTACCTGACTCAACGCATGCCTGAAAATGCGGATGCCTTTTCGTTCGTGACTTTTGAGGTTGGGGCAACTTATCAGTTGACAGAACAAATTACATTGGGGGCCCACACTTTTAATCCGGTTAAAAACGGCTACAACTACCCGGAAGAAAAAATAAAACTTCCGGCAGTTTACAGACTGGGTGCTCATTATACATTCGACGAGTATGTATTGATTAGCCTTGAAACCCAAAAAGAATCAGAACGCGATGTTGTTGTTAGAAGTGGATTGGAATTTATGCCGCTGAGAAACCTGGCACTTCGTTTTGGGATTTCGGGAAGGCCGGTTCAATACACAGCAGGATTGGGTTATAGCTTTAAAAATATCAGCACCGATATTGCATTTAGCTACCATGGCAATTTAGGTTTTACCCCTTCAGTTTCCATTCAATATCTTTTTAAATGAGGAAGCTCATACAACATATCATTTTTATCCTGTCGCAATTGATTGTTTTGGCGGCGGCGGCGCAAAACAATTCGCCTGATCAATTGATTGAATCAATCCTGGAATCGCATCTCGATAAAATAGAAGAAGGCACTGATGTTGCATTGATTATTGAAGACCTGGAATATCTTATTGAACACCCCATTAATATCAATGCCACAAGCACCACTGAACTGGCACGGCTGTATCTGCTGAATGAAATTCAAATTCAGAAATTACTGGAGTACATTGCCACTTACGGACCTGTTTATTCCATTTATGAATTGAATACTATTGATGGCTTTACACCCAACCTGTTGCAAAAACTGGAATATTTTATTGTATTCGGGCAGGAAGAACAGGAGCAGCAAACCTTAAAAGATCAGCTAAAATATGCCGATCATCAATTGCTTTTACGTACACTGGGGAATTTGCAGGAAGCACGCGGTTACAAAGAAAAAGAGGATGGGACCAAAGCATACGAAGGAAACAGGTTTAGGTATTACACCCGATATATTTTAAAGGCCGATGACAAACTTTCTGTTGGTTTTACAGCTGAAAAAGATCCCGGTGAAGCCTTCTTTAATCATTCCAATAAAAGTGGTTTCGATTTCTACTCAGGACATGTTAGCTTTAAACTAAATAACACATTCGAAAATATCTCTGTTGGCGACTACCTTGTAAGATCGGGCCAGGGTCTGGTGATTTGGCAGGGTTACACCAATGGCAAATCGGAAAATGTTTTGGGCATAACAAAAACGGGACAAGGGATTCGCGGTTATACTTCGGTTGATGAGAATTATTATTTTAGAGGTGCTGCAACATCCTTAAACCTGGGAAACTCAACTATCAACCTGTTTTATTCACGTAAAAATGCTGATGGCAACCTCGTTTATGGAAATTCAGAAGTGACACATTTTTCCAGCTTACAAACATCGGGCTACCATCGTACAGAAAGTGAGATTGCCGATGAAAAAACAGTAAAATTTACCAATGCTGGTGGTGTTTTCAACCATCATTTTAAACACTTAAAACTGGGAGCAACTCTTGTGTACCAATCGTTCGACAAACCGTTTATTCGCAGCGACCAGCTTTACAATCAATTTCGCTTTCAGGGGACAAACAATTATACTGCCGGAGCCGATTATCTATACAGCAAAAACAACTACACTTTTTTTGGCGAGGCTGCTGTTTCCAAATCAAAAGGAAAAGCAATAACCCAGGGAGCCATTGTGCATATAAACGACCAGTTGGGATTTTCGGCATTGTTTCGACATTTTGATAAAGACTACCATGCTTTTTGGGCCAATACGATGGCCGAAGGCAGCAACATCAGTAACGAATCAGGACTCTATTTTGGGGTACGCTTTTTACCGGCTAAATTTGTAACACTTTCAGCCTACTCTGATGTATACCAATCGGAGTGGTTTAATTATTCCACAGCCGGGCCTGCGCGTTCGTGGGACATTTTCGCTCAGACCGATTTTCAGGTCAGCGAAAAAATTAGCGCCTATCTGCGTTTTAAAAACGAGGAGAAGGATCAGAAATTTAAAAACGAAAACCGCTACATCAACCTTCCTGAACGTGTTCAGAAATTACGTTTTCACCTTCAGGTTCAGGTTTCGGAAAGCGTTCTGTTAAAAACCCGTGCCGAACATGTTTATTACAAAGACGACGAAAGTGAAAATGGGTTTATGCTTTTTCAGGATATTCAATTTAAACCTCAGGAATTTCCGCTGAATCTTGCTGTGCGGCTGGCCTGGTTTCACACCGAAAGTTATAACAGCCGCATTTACGCTTACGAAAATGACATTCTTTATGCTTTCTCTATCCCGGCTTATTATGGCGAAGGCTTCAGAACTTATATCAACTTAAAATACCGGCCTGCGAAAAAAATCGAGTGCTGGTTTAAGCTGGCAAACACGTGGTGGACCGACCGTGAAACCATAAGTTCGGGCTATAATGAAATAGCCGGACTTCACAAAACAGAGCTAAAATTCCAGTTAAGGTTGAAATTTTGATTTTGAATAACTTACTTT
>DASQBW010000104.1:0-1891 GCA_035635015.1 Draconibacterium sp.
GATTCACCGAAGTAATTTTCCCTTTTATCGTAACATCTTCCTGCTCGCGTTTCGAAATATCCACCGCATTACCCGGTTCTACCAGCACTGCATCGCCTGGCGAAACATAACCGCGAATAAGCACCTCGTGTGTATCGAGCACGCGCGAAAGGTTTTCCAGCGCATTTACCGATTGTCCCAGTTCCACAAAATTCTTCTCGATAACACCGTCAATCGGTGCAACTATTTTTAGTGTCGGCTCAAAATTTCCGGAGTCAGAGAACTTTGCGATCTCCGAATCGGGAACACCAACAGCCCGCAACTTGGCGTAGGCCGATTTTAACGATGCCGAAGCACGCTGGTATTCTGCAGTTGCCTGCTCTAACTCGCTGGTAGAACTGATCCGTTCTTCAACCAGTTGCTCTAAACGTGCCAAACGGCTTTTCTGAAACGATTCCTGTGCATAAGCCTGCAAATATTCCGAAACCAAATTCCCATATTCCAAACTTTGAATACGAAACAGTTCCTGGCCTTTATTCACACGATTTCCTTCGTACACTTTAATGGCAGTAACCTGTCCGTTAATTGGCGTACTGATAATGCTGGAATGCCCCGGCGACGGAAAAACAACGCCCGGCGCCAAAATCTGATGATCGACAAATTCGCTTATTATCGCTTCCGTTTTTATCGAAAGTTCGTCGCGCTCTTTATCCGACAACTTGATGGCGACCACTTTGTCGGTACCATCTTTTAACGATGGCGGCACATCGGTTTCAACCGCTACTTTTTCTTCTTTCGGCTCATTTCCCGAGTTACAGGCTGCAAATGAGAAAAGGATCATTACAATTCCAAGGTGAATAAATTTGGTCTTCATATTGTTTTACTTGTGTATTTCTAATAGATTAATTCCTGATTGAGGTACTGCTCGAGGGCAGCCAGTTGCATATAATAATCGCGGAGGGCAGTTAAATAACGCTGCTCGCTTTTTAAATAGATCTGTTGCGCATTCAATAATTCAAGGAGGTCGATTTCGCCCAGTTGGTAGGCTCGTAACGACATGCTCTGCAGTTTCGAGGAACGCTCCTGCATCGAATCGTGATAACGATTAACGATAGACCGGCTCACTGAATAATTGTGCCAGGCATATTCAATTTCTTTTTTCATGTTCAATTGAATTTCGTTCTGGCTCCAGCGCAGTTCATCTTTTCGGGCAGTTGCCATTTGTATTTTTCCTTTCTGATCGAACGAATACCAGATAGGAATGCTCAGTCCGATTTCGAAACCGTTAAAATCGTAGCCCGTTCCATAATCCTGTTTGTATAAACTAAATCGAACATCGGGAAGGATGTTGCTTTTGGCTTCTTTCAGAAAATAATCGGAAGCATTCAGCATATTCATCGACGCGCGGTAAGCGGGCTGCTCTTCCTGAACCGCCAGCGCCTGAATTTGCGAAATATCGATGTCGGTGGCATAAAGCGTGTCGGCAAACTGAATACTGTACTTCTGCTCTTCAACGGGCAATCCTATAACGTTAAAAAGTCCGTAGCGTGCCTGGTGCAAAATCCACTCACTCTGGTCGAGATCATTTCGGGCTTCATCCAGCTGAATTTCGGCATTTGCCAAATCGATGCCGTTTCCCAGGCCCGTTTCAAATTTCGTATAAACGGCATTGTAAAGGTCTTGTGCAAGTTTTAACTGGTTCTCTCGCGAGCGCTGCAAGTAAAGGGCGTGAACCACTTCAATGTATTTACTTTTTACCTGCGAACTGATCTCCTTCTCTTTAGCAACAATAACATTTTGTTGCGCCTCCACTTCCTGCTTTAAGGCTTTCACCCGATAAACCGACGTTAGCGGGAAATCAACTTCCTGCGATATGGCCACACGCTTTTCGGCAAACGGCGCTGTGGGATCG
>DASQBW010000105.1:0-1997 GCA_035635015.1 Draconibacterium sp.
GTATTTTATAGGATTGAAAAATACTAAATATCAACCTGGTTAAAAAAGATATTCGTCACAAAGCATGAAGTAATACTGTAAGAAAAGCAATACAAAAACGCTATTGGAAAACTATTCGGGAGAGAAATAAAATTGAGTATGAACTCCGGTCTAAAAGTTCAACACTCCTTTCAGGTTTTTATATCCTGTTTTGCTGACTTTTAACTTGGTTTTGTCGTGCAGGATTACGATGTACGATTCCTTTTCGTATTGCTGAATTTCTTCGATCTCGTCTACCTTAACAATATAGCTGCGGTGAATGCGCACAAAGTTTTTCGGATTCAATGCATTCTCGAAATACTTCATTGTTTTTTGTTTCATCCAGCGGCCTTCGGTAGTATAGATCATAACGTAATCGTCCATCGATTCGATGTAACGCACGGCATCAACCGGGGCTATATGAATTTTATGACGGTCTTTAACTCCAACCCGATCGAGGTAATCATCTTTGGGGAAGTTGCTAACTTTCTCTGCTACATCCGACTCTTTCCCTTCTACCTGAATGCGTTCCAACACTTTTTCGATGGCTTCATCCAAACGATCTTTCGAGTAAGGTTTCAACAAATAATCGGCAGCATTGTAATCAAAAGCTTTTAATGCATACTGATCATATGCAGTGGCAAAAATTATCTGAGGTTTATGATCCAGCAACTCTAACAGCTCAAAACCTGTTATTTTCGGCATTTGAATGTCGAGAAAAACCAGATCCGGCTTCAATTCATTGATTTGTTTTGCACCTTCAAATCCGTTTTCGCATTCGGCTATTAGCTCAATAGCTTCGTTTTGAGCCAGAAAAGATTTCATAAGTTTACGGGCCAGTTCTTCGTCTTCGACAATAATTGTGCGTAATTTATCGGTCATCATTTTACAAATTTTGAGGTATGGTTAAAGTTACGGTAAATTCGTTTTGTTTATCTTCAATTTTGAGTAAATGTGGATTTCCATAAATTACCTGCAAGCGATCGCGAATATTACGCAACCCGATACCTTCTCCTTTTTTACTCACTACATTTTTATCGTAAGAATTACTTATGGTTACCTCCAGTTTTTCATCAACACGTCGGCAATGGGTTATTACATCAATTGTTTCGGTAGCTTCGTATACACCATATTTAATAGCATTTTCGTAGAGCGGTTGCAAAATCATGTTTGGAATTTTTGCATCTAAACATGCGTCTTCTACTGCAAATACCGGGTTCAGTTTATTCCCAAAGCGTACTTTCTCAATACTCAAATAAAGTTTATTATTATCAATCTCCTGCTTAACCGTTACTTTCTCAACTTGGTCGTGTTTAAGCGAATAACGCATCAGTTGCGAAAGATTAATCACCATTTCCTGTGCTTTTCCCGGGTCGGTCATTGTAAGCGAAGAAATGCTGTTCAAACTATTAAATAAAAAGTGCGGGTTGATTTGCGATTTTAAAGCGTGAAGTTCGGCCTCCTTTACCAAAGCCTTTAATTTGGTTTCGTTTTTTGTTTTCTCCTTAAACGCCAGGTAATAATTTACAGCATAAAAAAAGGCAACATTAAAGGTATAAAGTAAATATCCGTTGTACAGACCAGTAAGCATGTAATTCTGATCTTCCTGCAGTTGTTCCGGGTTAATCAGCTTTGTAATAACAGTTCCGATGTATAACCATATTAACACAATTATTGAGGCTGCAATTACATGAGCCAAAATTACACGAAAAACACTGTTGTCTTCAAGCGTACTGAATTTTATGACGTACCAAATGGCAATTCCCAAGAATCCGAACAGAATGATGTAGATAAAACGGTCGATTAATGCAGAAACAAAATCGCTTTCGCCAATACTTACCACCACCAGAACCATGGCAACTGCTAAAATCAACCAAAACGCAATGTACGAAATGGCTAAGCGTGGAGCTTTTATAAAGGGATGCCTAAAATCCATTTTACAGGTATTTAATCTCTACTCCGCCAAAGGCTGCAAAACC
>DASQBW010000106.1:0-1776 GCA_035635015.1 Draconibacterium sp.
TCATCTTGAAATTGAAAATGGCAAAGTCAGCAGAATTGAAGAAATGCCAAATCTTCCAAAAGCATTAAAGAAATTAGGTATGGACTTAAAACCAATTTCGTGTGGTGGCAATGGCGATCCATGGGTACAGGAACGTGAACAGTGGCACAGTGGCGCTAATTTTCTGGCTTTTGCACCCGGAAAAATAATTGGCTATCAACGCAACGTACACACCATTGAAGAACTACAGAAAAATGAATACGACATTTTATCTGCAACCGATGTTATTGCAGGAAAAATTAACGAAGATGATTACAAAAAATGTGTGGTAACCATTGCAGGATCGGAACTGGCGCGCGGAGGAGGAGGCGCGCGTTGTATGTCGCAACCTTTTAAAAGAGCCCGTGTAAATTGGTAAAAAAGATTTTTTATGCGCAAACTTAGAAATATAGAACTTGGTCGGTTAACCGTTGAAGAATTCAAAGAATCAGAAAAAACGCCGCTAATAGTTGTTCTCGACAATATCAGGAGTTGTAACAACATCGGTTCAGTATTTCGCACTTCCGATGCTTTACTCATCAATAAAATATACTTGTGCGGAATAACGGCCACTCCGCCCAATAATGAAATAAGAAAAACAGCACTTGATGCAGAAAAATCTGTAAACTGGGAATATTTTGAAAATACCGAAGATGTCGTAAAAAAACTTCAGGAGGAAGGATTTAAAGTTTACGCCATTGAACAGGTTGAAAACAGCATATTGCTACCCGACTACCAACCCGATAAAGGAGAAAAAATAGCACTGGTTTTTGGCAACGAAGTAAAAGGAGTTAAACAAAGTGTTGTTAATCTTTGCGATGGCAGCATTGAAATTCCGCAATACGGCACCAAACATTCTTTCAACATTTCAGTAAGTGCAGGAATTGTTTTGTGGGATGTTTTTCAGAAAATGAAAGTAAAATAGCGGCCTGAATTCAAGCCGACGAATCATTTTATCCTATTTCAAACATTTTCCTTATTTTTAAGGAAACAAAAACGTTCCCAAATGGCTGACCCACAAAATATGCCCGAAGAGTTTCTGCAATACATTTGGCAAAACAAGCTCTTTTTCAATAAAAATATTAAAACTGTAGAAGGTGACCAACTGAAAATTATCGATCAGGGAAAAAAGAATTCTGACTCAGGCCCCGACTTTTTTAATGCAAAAATCAGGCTAAACAACACCACTTGGGCCGGCAATATAGAGATCCATAAAAAAGCTTCCGACTGGCAAAAACATGGACACACAACCGATAAAGCTTATGACAATGCAATATTGCACGTAGTTGAAACTGCAGACGAAACAATTGCCCGAAGTAATGGAGAAACGATACCAACTTTACTACTGGGCTACCCCGAACAGCTGAAACACAACTATCAGAACCTGATAAATGCGAAAACCTGGATTGCCTGCCAAAATCAGTTTCATAAAGTTGATCCGGTAATGCTACAGCTTGGGTTTAACCGCCTGATGATTGAACGCTTGGAAACAAAAACACAAGCAATTGTTGATCAACTGCACCAAAACAACAACAATTGGGAAGAAACATTTTTCCAGGTATTGACCCGCGTACTTGGCTTTAAAGTTAATGCCCTACCTTTTGAACTTCTGGCAAAATCACTACCCATCCAAACTTTGCTAAAACATAAAAACAGCCTGTTTCAACTGGAAGCTTTACTTTTTGGGAATTCCGGCCTTTTGAACCAGCAATTACTTGGCGATGCATATTTTATCCGGCTCAGGGATGAGTACTCATT
>DASQBW010000107.1:0-3957 GCA_035635015.1 Draconibacterium sp.
CCCGAAAGCTGAATAATTAATGGTTGAGGTGCCTTTGACAAATGCTCGAAATTAAAATCTTTTACAACTCCTACAATTTGCAATATTCCACCATAATCAGGATGAAAACCCTCTTTTTCAAGTTTAGCATCTGCCAGTGTATCAAATCCAAAATACTTTTTTGCAGCTTCATTAATCACGATGTAATATGCATCCTGCTCATCATATTTAAAAAAACGACCTTCTGTTAATTTCAGATCAAAAATTTTAAATGACTCTGGCAAAATCATTAATTGCCTCATGTCTTTAAAATCATTCGGATCGCCCAATTTTTTCCAGCCTCCTTTGGTATATGAATCAAAAAGTGTATTTCCCTGTGAAAAAGAAGATATTGAGGGAATTCTGGCCAGTTCATCTTTTATGTATTGCTGATTAATTGTTAATGTATCTCTGTCAATTTTATTATCGGATATAAAGTTGGTGGTAATAATATTTTCAGTATTAAAGCCTACATCTTTATTCAGCATCATATTCAGTTGTTTATATGCTACCATAGTGGAGATTAATAAAACAAAAGTCATGGCAAACTGAATGGCTACCACCGTTTTTCTTCCTGAGATGTTTTTACCCTGAAAGAACGTTTTTTTCAAACCAAAGGCAATGGGAAGCCGGGCATTTATAACCATTGGATAAATGATAGATATGGCTGAAAGTATGAACAATATTCCAAAACCGGCGAGAAGAATATAAGTAATGTCCATACTTATCTCAGTATCAACTAGCTTATTAAAGAGCGGCAATGCCAAATAGCAGGCAAATAAAATTAAAACAGATGTTATTCCTGAAAAAATAATAATCTCACAAAGCTTTTGTAAGAAAAAAGATTTTTTCCCGGCTCCAAATAATTTTATCAATCCTATATTTTTTAATGTGGCATTGACATTGATGACTTGAAAATTTGAAAAATTTAATGCCGACATAAACAGAATGATGAAGATGATTACAATGAATATCCTTATGCTTTGTGAATTGCCATAGCGCGTAAAAATAGGTTGTAAACTCCAATGTGATTCAACCGGACTGTCGCTAAAATAAACTTCATTCAGGGGCAACAGGCTTAATTTGTATTCTTTATGCCTAATGTTAGGATGCGCCTGTATTAAATTCTCAATCTTATTTGCAAATTCAGCTTCATCGATCTTTTTTTGCAAAACAAGAAAATCTATCTCCGAAGAGGAGTATCTTTTCCTATCCTGTGCAATAATGAAGTCAAAATCAATAGAACTGTTCGAAGGAGGATTTTCTAAAATCCCGGCCACTGTATAAACTTTATTCCCCTGTGAAGTATTTATTAATACCTTTTCCCCGACGGCAACTTTGTCTCCAAAATGTTTTTCAGAAAAACGCTCCGATATTAATATATTATCCGGGGCTGAAAGTGCTGTTTGTTTATCTCCGCTTAACAATTCAAAATCAAAAACATCAAAAAAATTATTACTTGCGACTAATCCATTTTCAAGAAATATCGTTTCATTAATGCCAATTTGAAGATCGTACTTTCCTAATGTAACCACATGAGCAATTTCAGGATAGTTCTCAGGATTTAAATCAATATTGCTGAATGTTGGCGACATAGCCTCCGGTTTACTATCAGGGGTTATTTGCCCTTGGACTAAATAGATATTCTTTGCTGCTTTATGAAATCTATTCATTGTAAGTTCATTACGTATATAGAGCAACAATAATACCGTACAAGATACTCCTAAAAAAAGGGTTATTATACTTCCAAAAAAGATAATTTTGTTCACCCTAAAATTTCTGTAAGCAAGTTTTAAATAATGTAAAATCATAAGCACGGTTTCTATTCAATAAAACATTCATTCCTCAATTCTTACAAACAACACCCGGAAATTTCGCATTTTTTACTACTCGTATCGAAGTGCTTCAACAGGATTCCGTGTAGCCGCCCTCCAACTTTGCCAGCTAACAGTTAACAATGCAATTCCCAAAGCCAAGACTCCGGCCAGTGCAAAAATCCACCAACTTAAATTGGTTTTGTAGGCAAAGTTTTCGAGCCATTTTTGCATGGCGTACCAGGCAATTGGTACAGCAATTATAAAGGCAATGGCTACCCATTTTATAAAATCTTTGTTGAGCAAGGCTAATATCTCGGAGACATTTGCTCCGTTTACTTTTCGGATGCCGATTTCTTTGGTACGGGTTAGTGAATCCTGAATAACTTTTCCTAAAAGACCTAAGCAGGTAATAATAATGGCAACAATAGAAAAAATCATGCTGGCATAACTCATTTGTTCTTCTTTTTTGTACATCGAGTCAAACCATGTATCGTAAAATTTATATTGCATGGGTTCATTTGGGTAAAAATCTGCCCAAACTTTATTAATGTAATCCATTACTGCGGGTAAATTTTCTGTAGCAATTCGCAAGCTAAGATTACGTCCGGTACCCATTCTTAGAACCACTGGCTGGATATTTTGGTGGAGCGATTCAAAATTGAAATTTTTTACCACTCCAACAACTTCTCCCACCTGCAGATCTTTTAATTCTATATTGTCAGTTTCTATTGCTGATACTGCAGCTTCGTTTAGGATACAGGCATTTCTTGAACCGTCGGAAGGAATAAAATTTCGACCTTCTACCAATTTCATCCCCATTGTAGAAAGAAACGTTTCGTCAGCATCGATTTGATAATAGGTGTATTTCCAGTTGGGATTGAGGCGTCTAAATGAAATCAAACCGGGAACACCAGTACTTAGCGTTGCTTGTTCAATAGCCGGATTTTTCAGAAATTCGTTTTTTAACGACTCATAGCCATTGCTATCATATTGCATATTTATGTATAGCAAATTGCTGTCTCTAAATCCCAGATCACGATATTTTACAAAACTGATTTGTTTTTGCACAATAAATAATCCTGAAATCAGGATTATCGAAATAGCAAGCTGAAATATTGTAAGTACACTTCCTGCCCTGCTCTTTCCTGTTTTTCCAAAATTTCCATTTAAAAAATTAAGGATTTGAAATTTAGACAACATTATCAAATATGGGAGCAGTGAAGAGATAATAATAAACAGAATGACAACCAGGCCAAATGCAACAAATCGTATATCCATTAATTCTTTTACTTGAAGGTTTATCTGAAAAACAGAATTAAACAAAGGAAGTGTTAAGTATAAAATAGCGAGTGAAATAACAAGTGAAATAATTATCCAAAGAAGGATGTCAGCAGTGTAATAAATTAGCAAATGAGTAAGTTTTGCTCCAATGGTCTTTTTTATACCAATTTCTTTGTGTTTTTTGATCTGTGAAGAGATAATGTAATTTAGGTAATTTACCACCGAGAGTAGTAATATCATAAAGCCTGTAACGGATAAAATTCGTATATATCCGATGCTCCCATGTGTGTTATGGTCTGACACAGACGTGTCGAGGTATATACTTTTTTGTGGCTGTAAAAAAACAGAATCGACACTTAGTTTATAATCGCTTAATGAGGCATTTAAGCGCTGTTCAATATCAAGATAATCCTGATTGTTTTCAAGCAACAAGTAATGGTCTGATGTTGAATAGATTATCATTTCATTTTCTACAAATTCACCAACATTACTCATCCTGAAATTTTTGTTTTCGGAGTTTCTCAAAATCTTTCCCTGAATGCTTGAGTTGGCCTTAAAGTCAGGAATTATAGCACTAATTACCGACTGATTAGAATATATCTCAATCGTTTTCCCGAGCGGATCTTCATCTCCGAATAAACGCTTTGCTTCTGTTTCTGTGATTACTGCAGAGTTAATATCTTTAAAAGGTTTTTCGGAAATACTTACTATCGGCAGAACCGAAAAAATTTCGAAAAAGTTATTTGTTGTTGAAATTAAACCTTCGACATAAACTGTTTTTTGATTTAAAACAACAGGGAAAGAAGAAGAATTTGATTCAACAGGGCAGACTTTTTCAATT
>DASQBW010000108.1:0-2273 GCA_035635015.1 Draconibacterium sp.
TTATAATCCTATTGATATTAAAGCAAATACCTCTTAAATAGTTCATCCAGATTGAATAGTTGAATTATGTAAAAGCGTAAAATTAGAATTATACGGCACAAAAAAAGTTCTTTAGCAGCTACTAAAGAACCGGTTAAAACAATTTTATGTGATTGATGTAAACTCCGTGTAATCCTGCCGGATGAGAATTTGACTAATTAATGCCCAAAACTTAAAAATTTGTCAGGATCGGATAAATTTACATGGTTGTTTAGTAATTCGGGCCGAATCTCTCCTTTTACAAAGATTAATGCATTGTCATCTCCACCCACTAAAATTACCATTTCTTCAATAACAGATTCATCCATTCGGCCAAATACAGCAACATTTTCACCTTCATTATGAACAACCAGTAATTCTTCATAATCCTTCTTCTCACTAATTTTTTTGTAAAATTCCTGGTGCAAATCAATTTGGGCATTTAAATTTTCGTCATCTACTGCAATTACTTTAACCCCGTCGATACTTTCCAGTAATTCTCTTTCGTCATCCTCCAGATCGCCAATTCCGGCAGCCAGATGAATTGCCCAACCGGGCACCGAAACTGTTGTAACACCATCGTTAAAGCGATATTTCGCATACGCTTCTGACACGCCAGACTCGTAAACACAAGAAGTGGTTAAAAAGAGGCCGGTTAGTAAAATAAAAGCAATGTATTTCATCTGTTCAAAATTTATTGTTCATGACTCTAATTTTGAATAAGACGCAGGGGGGAGAATATCGTTACATGAGAATCAAAACTTTACAGGTAAAAAAGAAAATATAAAAGGCTAACACACCAATAAATATAAGAACCGAATAAATCAGGAATCATAAAAATCAAGGAGTCTGTTAAATTCTTCAGGAATAAGCGATTCAAAAGAAACCAATTCAGTTGTTACAGGATGTTTGAACTCCAGTTTCCCGGCGTGTAAAAAAAGCCTCCGGATAGTGGTATCTGCCAAAATAATTTTATTCAGGGCAAAGTCACCATGATGTATGTCTCCAACAATATCAAAGCGGTTTTTGGCAAAATGTTGGCGTAACTGGTGCCACCTCCCCGTTTCTGGTTTAATCTCAACCAAACTCAGTTTAATGTCCGTTTTATCTTTCGAAATCAGCTTTGTTTGAACGGTACGCAACGTTTTAAAATGTGTTACTGCGGTCTTTTTGAATTTCGACTTTTTCTTTACCAAAACTTTCGAGTCGAAAGTTCCCTCTCCCGGGTTTCCCTGAACAACCGCAAAGTATGTCTTCTGCACCTCCTTCATTTCAAACTGTTTGGTTAGTACCGTCGCCATCTCCGGAGAAAAGGCTAATACCATAACTCCTGATGTCTTTGAATCCAAACGATGCACGTTATAAATCCACTTCCCTGTTTTATCTCCAATTAATTTGGTAAGATAAGGCGCATCGTTAGGCATAAAATCATTTTTATGCACCGGAAGATCAATTGGTTTATCGACTACAATGATCGATTCGTCTTGATATAATATAGGAATATTCATATTCATTATTAAATGCCCAAAGGTAATATTACCAATGAAGATTTAGATTTGTTCTTAGCAATTATATACGAATTCTGCTAAACCACAGCCACTCCGGATTGTTATTGTATTTATGAAAACAATTGTATTAGTATTTATTTTGGGTTTGAGTTTTGGAGGTAATGCCCAAAGCAATAAGTCCATTCATGATTCAACAAAAATGGAATACAGAGAATTAACTGATTTTGAGAAATACGTGATTTTAGAAAAAGGTACTGAACGTGCTTTTACAGGTGAATACACCGATAATAAGGAAAAAGGCACTTATGTATGCAAACAGTGTGGAACAGCATTGTACAGGTCGAATGACAAATTTGATTCGCATTGTGGCTGGCCAAGTTTTGATGATGAAATTGAAGGCACAGTATTTAAATCGATTGATGTCGACGGACGTCGCACTGAAATAACCTGTGCCAATTGTGGCGGTCATTTGGGGCATGTTTTTTATGGTGAAGGATTTACTGCTAAAGATACGCGGCATTGTGTAAACTCAATCTCGCTTCTTTTTATTCCTGCAAGTTCTGAAACAGAAATGGGAAAACATTAAATGCTTTCCCATTTCATTATGTAAAATACAAGATAATTTATAACTCCTCGGCTTCAATGGCTTCAATAAAAAACACACGTTCTGCGGCTTCCTGATTCGCAGCAATTATTTCATGTGCCGATTCTGTCTCTGCATTTTCAGCATGTTCCTCGCTTGTTCCG
>DASQBW010000109.1:0-2572 GCA_035635015.1 Draconibacterium sp.
CATTCCGAGTTTTCGGGATGTACTCCTCCTTTGAGGAGAATTGAAAATCAGCGGAGCTAAATGTTCGCATTCCAATTCACTTTTTTGAGAAAAGAAATATAAAGTGGTGCACGAACATTTCCCCGCCTAATAAGGCGGGGGGAACCGCTTTTACTGCGGTGGGGCGGTAAATTTTTAATCTACAGAAAAATCTGTCATTGGCAGGAACAACTATTATGTTCCAAAGCCATCGTACTCGCGACTTCCGTCTCCGGTCTTCTTTCTTCTTTCCATGTCTTACCAGACGGATGTCCTAATGCCCCGACGAAGAAGTCGGGATTTCCGCTTTGCTCCAACCGGACGGGCAAATCCTTTTTTCACCTCACCATTAGTGTTTGTTTGAATGGTGTTCGGTGTAACTCGCTTAGAATGTCTTTTCTTAATAAAATGTATGTCATAGCTCGTTTGCTACAGGTCAAAAAAGGATTCAAAAAACCCCGCCGCTGACATAAAAATTGCTAAAAATCATTTCATTCCGCTAAAAGAAAAGAACTCGTCGTCCGTTGTCCTCCTTACACAGCTTTTCTTTTTTAACGCTTCATTTCATTATTTTCTTAACGCATTTTTCTGAAGGCGGCTGACGTCCTGAACGTGTTTATTCGTTGTTGTTTGTTTTGTGGTCTATTATTCACTGTGTGTTGGCGTTCCCCCTTGCGGGACCTACCCTTTATACACAAATATTTTACGCTCAATTTCTGAAAAAAGGTTTCAATATGAGACGCATGATACGTTTCATTTTCAATTTGCTTTTGCATTTGCGCCTTTTCTAATGCTTCACATTAGCCTCGGGCAACACTTTCCGCCATCCGGTGGTTCGTTTGCCCGTGGCTAAATTATTACGGACTTTCAGCCCTATAACATTTTTCTGTTGACTTATAGTAAAAAAAAGCGCTGAAAGTGCGTTTTATCATAGCCCAGGGCAAAGTAATTCAACGAATTACGTCGCCTTGGGGCAGGATAATTTGATTTGAATCGTCCGGCGAAAGAAAATGATCGAAGCTAATTGGTTCTTCCGGACGAAATTTAACGGCAATATCCATAAAAAGATGTGTATAAAGGGTAGTTGCGGGACAGGGGTAGCAGTAGCATTGTATTCGATTGTTGTTGCGAGGAAGGGCTATGGTGTTCCGAAGCAATCTTTCTTGTTTTAATCGTCGGATTCGCCAAGCTTTTGTCTTGACTATTTCAGTTTACAGTAGGATATTATTTTTCAACAACCTCGGCAAACACCCGAAAAAAGTTTCCGCCCCACACTTTGGCAATTTCTTCTTCGGTGTAACCGCGTTTAAGCATTTCGGCAGTAATGTTTGGCATTTGGCTTACATCAGCACAATCGGCAAGGCCTCCGCCACCATCGAAATCAGAGCCAATACCCACATAATCAACACCAACTAAATTTCTCACATAATCGATATGATCGACACAATCCGCAACCGTAGGTATCTGCTTTGGATATTTTTCGCCCAATGTTCTCCATTGCGTCATTAATTCATTCTTTTCTTCGTCGGTCATTGCTGCGTATTTGGTTGCGTATATTTCCTCTAACTCCTGTTGCTTCTGATATCTTAAGGTCGTTGTATCCAGGTCTTTTATATAATCATCAAGCAGGCAAATTTGAATTACGCCTCCATTTTTGGCCAGCGCTTTTATCATATCATCAGACATGTTACGATTATGGTGTGCAACAGAGCGCACACTCGAATGTGATGCAAAAACAGGAGTACTGCTTAATTCAATCACGTCGAAAAAGGATTTATCCGAAATATGAGAAACATCAATGAGCATCCCCAAACGATTCATTTCCTTCACAACTTTTTCTCCAAAATCGCTCAGACCATTATGTTCCGGCCCCATTTTATCGGTCGATGAATCACAGATGTCGTTATTTGATGAATGACAAAGTGTGACGTAGCGAACACCTTTACTGTAAAACTCTTCTACCCGGTCTAACTCGGTTCCCAGTGGAAATCCATTTTCCATTCCAATGTAAATGGCACGTTTTCCTATCCTTTTCAAACGAACAGCATCTTCAGGATTAGTGGCTACCTGAGCCATATTGTTGTATTTTTTACACACTTCGTAAGTCTTATCGATCATCTGATTAGCAAGTTCATACGCCTGCTGTGTGTTCGCTTCTGTTCTTGGACGCTGACTGGTAAATGCCGCAAAAAAAATCGCATCCAAACCACCTTCTTTCATCCTCGGAAAGTCAACCCTGCTTTCAGGTGCTTCATTAGCCTTTCCAACATTCAGCTCGCCTTCCATTAACAACATTGGAGTATCGCAATGCGTATCAACGGTAATCACCCGCTTATGGATAGCCATTACTTTTTTATCTTTTCCTTCACCAAAACCATTTAAACCAGCCAAAAGCCCCCCAACCAACAGCAGTATTGAATACACCTTCATCATTTTAATAAATTTGATGTTTAACCTATGACAATAAACAACAAATGTATTTTTTCTGGATTGAAATAACTCGTATTGTTAGAAAAAATCGATCAGAATTAAAATGAAGGCGTTTAGAAAAAGT
>DASQBW010000110.1:0-7126 GCA_035635015.1 Draconibacterium sp.
AATGGCACGTGTTTGGCTGCCCTTTTATAAATTAAAAGAAAACTCACCATGTAGTTTGGTTGCGGCGCTTTGTTTTGCCCGCTTTGATCTGGGGTTAGGCTACAAAAAGTATCAAAAGTTGTTATTGGGATTTCACCAGGAAGAAGCTGGATTCAGAGCATTTGAAACCACACCTTTTAGCGACACGCTATCAACCGGTGTTGCCTTGTTTTCTTTAATAGAAACCAATTATGATTTGCGCCTGATCACTCCGGATTGTCTTGATTTTATTCAAATGAATTATCTTTCAGGAGCCATTCTTTCGGGCGATGGCGATGAAACCCGCGATTTGGAATATACCTTTTATGGGCTTCTGGCGTTGGGAAGCCTTGTGAAGGATTAATTGGAAGGAAGAAAGATTAAAGTTGAATGAAGAATGATGATTAACGATTGAAGATAAAATAAATGCCTTTGCGACTCCGCGCCTTTGCGAGAGAAAAACTTTGTGTCTTCGAGTCTTTGTGTTTAAAATATTAAAAGTGAAAAAAGAAGAGTTGGAAATACGGTTTAAGGAACTGAGCGACATTTTGCTCGGTGAACTTAACGATGATGGCTTTTGGTCGGGAGAATTATCGTCGAGTGCGCTTGGGGCAGCAGTAGCTGTTGCCGCGCTCCATTTCCACGATGCCACGCTTCATCAACAGGAAATTACAAAAGGCCTGAAATGGCTTTCTTCAAATCAGAATACTGACGGTGGTTATGGCGATACACCCGAGAGTCCGGCAAATATTTCAACTTCTTTACTTTCTTATGCGGCACTGAATCTTTATGCAGAAAACAATTCAGAAGTAAAGTCAACACAGCAAAAACTAGCAGACTACCTGCTTACACAAAATGTTGATGTTCGCTCTGACCAGGTGGCAAAAGTTATTCTTGATCACTTCCAAAAAGATTATACGTTCTCGGTGCCGATTTTAACCTTGTGCGCACTTTGTGGCGTTCCCGGCGACGACGGATTTAAACACATTCCGCAGCTGCCTTTCGAGCTGGCTTTGCTGCCACGCCAGTTTTATCGTTTGCTGAATCTGAGCGTAGTGAGTTATGCAATCCCGGCATTAATTGCCGTTGGAATTGTGGTTTTCCGTAAGAAAAAATCGAATGGACTAACTCGTGCTATAAGGGCAAAAACAGAAAAGAAAGCGTTTAAAATTCTGGAACGATCGCTACCCGAAAGCGGCGGTTTTCTGGAAGCTATTCCACTCACTGCCTTTGTTGCATTAAGTTTGATAAATGCGGGATTAAAAGACTCGGTGATCGTAGACAAAGAAATTGCCTTTTTAAAACGTACACAACGCGAAGATGGCAGCTGGCCCATCGACATCGACCTCTCAACATGGGTAACTACACTCAGTGTAAAAGCGCTGGGAGAACGAAAAAATGAGGTCTTGTCGGAAACTCAGCAAAAGCGCATTGTTAACCACCTGCTTTCGGTGCAAAATAAAACGATACATCCGTTTAACGGCACTTCGCGGGGTGGCTGGGGCTGGACAAATTACACGGGATCGGTACCCGACTGCGACGATACACCCGGAGCGATTCTGGCTCTATTAGATCTCGCGCCACACCATACAATAAGAGAAGAAATATTATTGGGCGGCGAATGGTTGCTAAAACTTCAAAATAACGATGGCGGCTTCCCTACTTTTTCGCGGGGCTGGGGGAAATTGCCTTTCGACCAAAGTTGTGCCGATTTAACCGGGCACTGCGTTTTAGCGCTTTCCAAATTATTGCATGTTTACAAATCAGAGCTGAATTCAGAACAGAAAAAGCAGTATTCTACGGCCATAAACACGGCTGTCGATTATCTTGAAAAACACCAAAAAGATAACGGCTCGTGGTTACCGCTTTGGTTTGGAAATCAACACACACAAAACCATGAAAACCCGGTGTATGTAACCGCCCGCGTACTCACCTATTTTCAGAAAGCAAAATTGTTGTTGAAAGATGAGCCGGTTTTAACTGAAAGAATACAGAAAATGATTGCTGAAGGAACTACCTTTTTGCTGAAAGTTCAGAACGAAGATGGAAGCTGGGGAGGCGATTTTGGGATTAAAGGCTCGATTGAAGAAACCGCCCTTGCTGTTGCTGCATTGAACAGCACAAAATCAAAAACTGAGATTGACAGAGGGTTAGCATGGCTCGACGATTATTACAAAAAAAACGGGCTAAAAAAAGCCCCGATTGGATTGTATTTTGCATCGTTGTGGTACGATGAAAAATTATATCCTTTAACAGCTTATCTCGAAGCTGTTAAAGGATATATCGATAAAAATTAAATCTGGGTTCCCTCCTTTTGTACAAGGGTTCCGTCTTCCATAATTACATCGTAGAAATAGCCCGCGCCAAAATCTTTTTCCAACGTAAGTTTTCCTTTAAAAGTAACCACGTCGCCAACCTTTACATCGGCTTGTGTTGTAATTGTAAGGTCGAAATTACCACCGGCACCGGTACCATCCTGAATGTGTACCCAGTTTTTACCCATCACCTGTTCGTTCACTTTAACCACAGCACCCTTAATTTCAAATTCTTTGCTGCTGTAATCGGCTTTATTGGCAAAAACATCAGAAATTTTAAGCTCTCCCTCAGCTTTACTAATTTCAACTTCAGCATCACTGGCCGCAACTTTCCCCTGGTGCGACGATGGCATTGTGCCACTCATGTCAGGTTGTTCAGCTCCGGGCGTTTTCGTGATTTTGTTTACAAAGTAAATTACATCAAAAGTTTTGTCGATCTCTTTACTGTGGAAATTTTCCATTGGCAGTGCATCGTAATAGTATAAAACTTCGCCGGGATTCACGTCTTGTCTGGCTACAGCGATCCATTTTGCAATACCGTTTTCAGTAGCACTGATGTAGGTGTAACTTCCTCCCTGAATCACTTCTGTAACTTTAATCATATTGAACGTGCTCTCTCTCTGAGTCTGAGCAGGCGCCCCATTTTTATTTCTTACACACGCTAAAAACATACCGGCAACGGCCAGTATCATCAGGATTTTGCTTAAGTTCACTTTCATCTTCATTTCCTCAGTTTTTAAAATTTAATAACGGTATAATCACTAAAACAACTTTAAATATTGAAATGTTGTCTTGCTTTGGAAAGATAAATATTAAAATCAAAAACAGCCAATTTTATGGCATTTGTTGAGAAGGTATGATCTAATTTATATCAGCCAACTCGGGAATTGGTTCCCACTGGATTTTTTGCAACTCCAGCATTAACGAATCTCTTAGCAAGGTGTAACGTTCCATATGTAAGGAATCAACCGGAGCTACCGGATCGGCTTTCATTTTTAGTGGATCGATTGCCTGTCCATTCATGTGCACTCTAAAATCAAGATGCGGCCCTGTGGCTAATCCTGTCGCTCCAACATAACCAATTACATCTCCTTGTTTCACCCGAACCCCGATACTTATACCTTTTGCATATCCTGACAAATGCATATATGTAGTGGTGTAAGTATGGTTGTGCTTTATTTTAAGGTAATTTCCTCCACCTCCTTTTTGATAAGCTTTTGCAATAACGGTTCCATCGCCAATACTCATAACAGGCGTTCCTTTTGGTGCCGCATAATCCACTCCATGATGCGGACGACGGATGCGTAATACCGGATGCATCCGACCGTTTGAAAAGCGCGAACTTATACGATAAAACTCCAGGGGTGCTTTTAAAAATTCTTTTCTCAGACTATTCCCTTTATCATCGAAATAATCCCATATGCTGTCCTGCTTGAACCAATATGCATAGTTGGGTTCTCCATAATGATCAAACTCCACAGCATAAATATTTCCAATACCAATCGATACAGAGTCAACATATTGTTCTTCGTAAATTAAGCGATAACGGTCGCCTTTTTGAATGCCAAAAAAATCGATGGTCCAGGCATAAATTTTAGACAGTTCAAGTGCCAGCATCGGATCTTGTTCATTATCGATCATAGCATTCCATAACGATGATTCCACAACACCGTAAGCAGTTCGTTGCCGGGTTTTTACGTCCTTCTCGCCCTGGTAAATTCCTAAACTATCGGTTAGCTCGAACACAGTATATTCTGCAGGTGAGTTTTCGTAAACAAAATATTTGGCAACCGGAACAGAGTCGAGGGTTGAAAAAATGCAGAAATTTTCACCGCTTTTAATTTTGCGAACGTCAAAAACATCCTTCGATTTTCGGGCAATTTTATCGATAGTTCCCATACCCACACCACGTGCATTTAAAATCTGGCTGAGGTACTGATTGTTTTTAACCTTGCCCATTTCAAGGGTAAATGAATCAACCGGGAGCCCATATTTTAACTCCGGCATTTTTACTTCCATGACGGTGTCCAAAACAGGTGTCTTTTCCTGCTTGGTATTTTTAGGTGCACACGAAAAAAACTGACTTATTAAAAGAACAAGTCCCATCCCCATTAAAATCACTCTCTGCTTCTTCATCTCCAAAAATTAAATTGTAACAAAAATAAAAAAACTGATAAGAATACGGTTTTAGTATACATTATTTAGAATAGATTTCAACGAGGGACTCATAAGAAGAATCGAAAATTTACAGTTTCAGTTTGTCAAAACCCTGCCCGTACACGCCCATAACACTTCCCATCGAAATAAAAGCATCAGGATCGATTTGCTTAATCTTTCGAAAAATTGCACTAGTCTCCTTTTTTCGAACAACCGACATAATTACTTTCGTATCCTTTTTAGTATACCAGCCCGTTCCATCGAGCAATGTAACCCCCCGAATGGCCTCGGCGTTAATGTATTCAGCAATTTCTTCGTATTCTTTTGAGATGATAAACATTTGGGCCGAGCGGTTGGCGCCACTTAAAAACGAATCGAGTGAATAAGAAACTACCCACATGGAAACGTAACCGTAAACCAGTTTTTCGGGCGATCTGAATACCATATACGACGAAGCAATGATAATAACGTCGCACAATAAAATAATACGCCCCGGACTAATATTGCGGTATTTGTTTATAATCATCGCAAAAATATCGGTGCCGCCGGTACTACCTCCTCTCGAAAAAACAATACCAAGGCCAACTCCGCCAGCCATTCCGCCTAAAATTGCCGAAAGAAATGTGTCGTTAACCAGAGGTTCTTTCAAAATATTCTGAAACAGAGCAAAGAACCCGGTTAAAACCAGTATGCTGTAAATGGTTTTCACACCAAAATTGGCACCCAGAATTTTTATGGCTACCAGAACCAGAAAAGCATTAATAATCAGATATGTTATACTTACCGGAATTTTTGTGGCAAAATAAATAACCGCTGCAACACCACTTATTCCTCCGCCGGTAATCTCGGCAGGAATCAGAAACAATACCCAGCCTGCTGCAAACAACAACAGCCCGAAAGTGATTATTGCATAATCCTGAATCATTCGCCCCAACGGAGTGTTATCCGACAATATTCTTTTTACCATTTTTCTCGTTCTATGTATTTCAAAAAATCGCGCAAATGAACAAAGCCTTTACTGAAAAAATAGTGATGATTGTCAGGGATTTGCGATATAACATTAAGTTCACAAACATCTTCTGTTAAACAGTTTTCAAACCGTCGGAAGAAGTTACTTCCAATATATTTATCAAACCGCCCGTATTTTAAGGCATTTTAGTCTGTTTTTAAGAATGTACGATTCCGACTTTTTGATTTTAAGATAATTATATCTTAAATTGTATTAAATCGTTAACATTCAAAAGATGCTTAATTTCTACCAAATCGTAAAAGAGAATCTTAATTTCAATCGTTTTGAATTTAGAGAAACGGTTTGTCTGGAATACACTTGTCCGATTGATGCGGAACAAATCGGCATATTTTCCAGAAACGATTACCTTGTTTATGTATTAAGTGGAAAGAAAACCTACAAAACCATCAACGGCGAATGGACCTTAACTCCCGGGCAAACACTTTATTTAAAGAAAGGCGCCGAAGTTATCCATCAGTATTTTGATGACGAGTATTGTATGCTTGGCTTCTTTATTTCTGATGAACTGATCCGCGAAACAATAGAAGAAGCTCAAAGAGAACAAGTACTCAAAATAAATCACGAACCAAACAATTTTACTGCCCGCAAGGTAAACACTTCCGATTATCTTGAAGGATACTTTCATTCCATGCTCACTTATTTCCGTGGAATAAACCGGCCTCCTGATCAGATTCTTGTGCTTAAATTAAAGGAGTTACTGATCACACTGATCAACTCCGACCCAACGTTAACGAACTACTTCACCAGCCTTACGCGGTCTGAAAAACCATCGTTAAAGCGAATTATGGAGCAGAATTTCTGTTTCAATCTAAAACTGGAAGATTTTGCTGAACTTTCACACCGAAGTCTCTCCTCTTTTAAAAGAGAATTTCAGCAAATATTTCAGGACTCTCCAGGCAAATGGATTTTGAGAAGAAGAGTTGAACACGCAGCCAACATTCTCGCAAATTCTACTCAAAGTGTCACTCAGGCTGCTTATGAATCAGGTTTCGAAGACGTCTCACATTTTAGTCGTGTATTTAAAAAGATCACAGGAAAAAGCCCTTCAGATTACAAAAAATCACTGGTTTTCTGATACATTTTTGCGTATTGGACTAAATCGTCAACACTTCGGACTTTTCAGCAAAGTCTGGCGCTCAAATAGTTCTCAACTTTGTACAAACAAAAACAGAGAACGATGAAAAACTTGATTTACACTTCAGAAAAAAGATCCGGACAACATAACGGATTCTCTCCTTTCTTCTTTATGAAAGGAACATCAAACAGCAGCCATGAAACTTATAACAATGTTGGAAGCACTGCTTACCAAACGGAAATTGGCGGGAATACACTTTTAACTCCGGAAGCTTCTTTTGGAATGAATGCAGGCAGAATTCCGAATCTGAAAAAGGTTTGCCGCGAATTATTCAACACTTTCCATGAGCAGCAGGCGCCTTATTCGGCTCTTCAGTTTATTCCGGTAATGCAACAGGTTATGGCCTTTGATAAAGAAGACCTGAAACGCTTTCTAAAAAACAAAGAACCCCGTCATGTACTTGTCGACAACCGCTGGATGAAAGTAGTTCTGATTCACTGGAAGCCTGGAAAAGTAAGCGATATACACGGT
>DASQBW010000111.1:0-4804 GCA_035635015.1 Draconibacterium sp.
TGCTAATTCCGTACTGGGCAAAACGACTTAATAAAGAAGTTTTGACAGCCCGGCAATTGTCAAAAAGAGGTGGAACATTAGAATGCCGGCACCTGGGAGAACGGGTAGAAATTGGAGGAAAAGCCATTACCTATTTTAAAGGAACTATTGAGATTTAGAATCGTTTAAGCAAACTACTTATCTTAAGGCACAATATATTTTAGAAGATTAGTTTTAAGTATTTTATACAATTAATAATCGAATAATTTTTAGACGAGATTAGGAGAAACTCACAATTCAACACATATATATTACGATATGAATGATCCTTTCGGACAAGCAATAAAAGAATATTTTGAACGTGGCAAAGCTCCACAAATTCATGTAAACTCGAACTATACTGAAGGTGAATCTATTGCTCCATCTTATTTTTTTAGAAATGAAAAAGAACTTCCAAAAATTGAAAAGCAGGCTTTAAAATATTGCAAGGGAAAGATTTTGGATATTGGCGCAGCAGCCGGATGCCATTCCCTCATTCTCCAGAAAAAGGGATTTAATGTTACTGCACTCGAAAAATCGAAATTGGCGGCTGAAGTGATGAACAACCGGGGAATTGTGAAAGTTATTAATGCCGATATTTATGAGTACCACGAAACACAATACAATACGCTACTTTTACTAATGAATGGCGCTGGCATTGGTGGCACAATCAATGGCCTAAAGACACTCTTAAACCAACTAAAACACCTTTTACTTGAGGGAGGAAAAATATTGCTTGATTCCTCCGATATAAAATATCTTTTTGAGGAAGAAGATGGCTCGCACTGGGTAGATATGGCAAACAACAATTACTACGGAGAAATGCAATACGAAGTAAGTTTCAGAAAAGCTAAGTCAAAGTTTGATTGGTTGTTTGTTGACTACAACACTTTACAACTTATGGCCAGCGAAATTGGTTTTTCATGTACCATGCTTGAAAAAGGAGAACATCATGATTATCTCGCTCAACTAAAACTGATGTAAAATTGAAATAACCTTCAAACTTACTTTCACCTTGCTAAAATTAAGCACCAAGCATAGTTTGATGTGGCTTATTTTGCAGACAATTTTATGCCGTTGGCAGAATAAAACAGATCATTCACAGATATATTTTCGCTCTTTACTGACTTTTCTATAATTTGCGGTTGAATTAAACAGAATACACAATGAAAATAATTATCCTCATTTCTTCAATCTTCTACATTCTTGGTTTAAAAATCAGTAATAAAATTGATTTGGTTAAAAAAAGTAATCCGGTTGAGAAAATTATCACACACAAAACAAAAACAGCAGAGCCTGAAGACGCAGCAAAATATGAGGAAGAGGCCGACAAAACCTCACCAACAACTGAAAAAAATGTATTGAGCACCCCCCTGCCAATACTATGGAATAACAATATTAGATCCAAAAAATTTATCGATGTTAACCGGGGTTAGATTTCCTATTCTTCCTTACCGACTACAAATTTTAAAGCAACACTTCACAAACAAGTGTAAATTCCTCTCTAATAAAGCAGTAGCTGCAATCAATTCCAGAAGAATTAAAATGAAAAATTCACGGTAAACCCAATCTGGAAAATTTTAGAGGGAAAGTACATTTTTCCTGGCCTTGATAGACTAACCAGCTTATTAAAACAACATTACTGATAAAAAATGCAAACATCCCAAACCTATTCTGAATGTTAAGTAAATAAATAGATGCTAAAACATTGATAATCTTCATATTAACATTTTTGTCATTTTTAAAACTTAAGTTCAGAACAATTCTAAAAGATTCGCTTTAATTTTGCGCCAATTTTCGTAGTAACAATGAATAGTATTTTTAAGCCCAAACTATTTACACTAATAAAAAATGGTGTAAATAGGAAACAAGTTACCTCAGATATTCTGGCTGGAGTAGTTGTAGGTATTGTAGCACTGCCATTGGCCATAGCCTTTGCCGTTGCCTCAGGTGTTTCTCCCGAGAAAGGTTTGATTACCGCAGTTGTTGCCGGCTTCATTATTTCATTTTTAGGAGGAAGCCGTGTACAAATTGGTGGCCCAACTGGAGCATTTATAGTTATTGTGTTTGGTATTATCCAACAATATGGAATAAACGGACTGATAATCTCAACCATACTGGCCGGAATTATTTTAGTTATTTTCGGTGTTCTCAAATTAGGTACCCTGCTAAAATTTATACCCCACCCTCTAATCGTTGGATTTACCAGCGGTATTGCACTTGTTATTTTTACCACCCAAATTAAAGATGCACTTGGATTATCAATTTCCAACCTGCCTTCAGGTTTTATCAACCGATGGGAAGTTTATGTACAAAACCTTGGGAGTGTAAATTTACCTGCTCTTTTAATTACAGTTGTTACAATTACTGTAACATTGCTCACCGGAAAGCTTACTAAAAAAATTCCGGGCTCATTTATTGCTATTGTGCTAATGACACTAGTGGTTCAACTGTTTAAAATTCCGGTTGCAACAATTGAAACCTATTTTGGAGAAATTAGCAACACCATAAGTCTTTCTTTTCCAAAAATTCAATTCAACGAAATTCAGAATTACCTAGAACCTGCTTTAACAATAGCCCTGCTGGGAGGAATTGAGTCGTTGCTTTCAGCTGTAGTCGCCGATGGAATGATAAGTGGCAAACACCGGTCAAACACAGAGTTAATCGCGCAGGGAATTGCCAATATTGTCACCCCATTTTTTGGAGGGATTCCGGCCACAGGAGCGATCGCCCGAACAGCTACCAACATAAAAAACGGAGGGCGGACACCAATTGCAGGCATTACGCACGCAATCACCCTTCTGCTTATCATGCTTTTTCTGGGAAAATGGGCCAAACTAATTCCAATGTCGTGCCTGGCGGGTATATTAATTATTGTTGCTTATAACATGAGCGAATGGCGTTCATTTGTATCTATATTAAAAGGTTCGGTATTCGATATCATCGTTTTACTCACAACCTTTATTTTAACAGTTTTAGTAGATCTAACCGTTGCCATTGAAATTGGCGTAGTACTATCAGCTATCCTGTTTATGAAACGGATGTCAGACATCAGCGAGAAACGAATCAACAACATTGTTGATACAGATGTAATAGAAGATTATTCACTTCTCCCCAAAGGAGTATCGGTTTATGAAATAAGCGGCCCGCTCTTTTTTGCTTCTGCACGTCGTTACTCCGAAGTTATACAGGAAATCGGGCAAGGATCTGCTATTATGATCCTTCGTATGCGCCATGTATCTTTTATTGATGAAACAGGCTTAAAAAATCTGCAGAGTTCATTAAAAATTCTTAACGACAAAAATGTTAAGGTTATTCTTTCAGGTATTTCATCCGATTTAAAAAATGAACTCGAGAGAGGCTTGAATAAAAAAGTATTGGCGCATATTGAATTGATGGATTCGTTTGAGAAAGCTCTCGAAAAGGCAAAAACTATTGTAACTTAACGGCGAAAACCAATTATTCATTAGCGGGATAAAACCAACTTTTTCACAATTTTCCCTTCTCCACAATAAAACACCTTAATCAGTTTTGGCTCAATAACCTATTATCTTACGGTTCTGGAAGCGATATTGCCACTTTATCCCATTTACTAAAAACGATTTGCAAATACCCTAATCAAAAAAGTTGCTGAAAAACATCTGATAATCATACTATTATACAACACATTAGCTTCTATTCCACAAATATTGATAGTAACTTGGTCGAATAAACTAATCTAACAATCCGGTTATGACAGAATTCGTACATAGTTATTTGCTTACTACCAATGTAAACCTTGAATCAGGAGATTATCCCGGACCATTTTTAACCATATCGCGCCAGGCCGGTTGTTCGGCCAAACGAATTGCGATAAAGCTTTCGAAAATACTTACCGGTTACAGCTATATGGCAGAAACAAAAACCGAAGCTGAATGGAAGTGGGTTGATAAATCAATGTTTTCTGATGTAGTAAACAGTATGATTGAAGAAGTTAGAGTTGATGAGTTTGAAGATGCTGATGAATCAATTAGTTTCCTGAAGGAAGTTGGACGTGCCTTCTCGGATGAAACGATTTACGATCTATCTGATGAGAGACTAATTGAAACATTAAAAGGAATTATTTACCGCATTGCCTACCAGGGGCGAACAATTATTGTAGGGCGTTCATCAGGGGCCATTTTGAAAGATGTTCCCAATAAACTAAACATCCGGCTTGAAGCTCCAACAGATTGGCGAATAAACCGCATAATGCAGATAAAAGAAATGTCGAGAACAGCTGCTAAAGAGTACATTTACGAGGCTGATAAAAAAAGAGACACTTTTATTGAAAAAGTAATCGGAAGAAAAGCTGAAAACAATGATTTCGATGTGATCTTCAATTATGCTTCGCTGGAAGATGATGAGATAGTTGATGCAATAATAAACATATTACGAAACAAGAAAATTATATCGCCCCATTACGAGTTTTAAACATTTTACTAATTTAGAGCTTACAAAAATGAATTTATACTATGTCACCTGGTGTTCAGGTGCATAAAATTTAATCTCACCTTACAGCGGCCTTTCTCCGGGAAGGTCGTTTTTTTTAATTTTTTTTAGTTTTTAATAAAAAAAACAACGACAAATTAGTGATAATCTAACAATTAGTCCTTTACTTTGTTATAAGAATTAATTCGTGCTTCATCATTATATTTTTTGATTTTTCCGTTTTAATTTCTGAAGCGTTCTTACAAAATTAATTACAACTATTAAGAATTAAGCGGCAAAAGCCGCATTTTTTTACATTTATACATTTATATTTTTC
>DASQBW010000112.1:0-1947 GCA_035635015.1 Draconibacterium sp.
CAATAGCCCGCACCATATTCCTCAAAAAACGATCGGCCTTAATTTCAAATTGCAATTGCCCGCCACTCCTCGTCCACCTGGCATACATAATTTTGCAGTTATTGGTTTTTACATCGGTATGCAAACGGCTAAAACTCGTAAAATCAGTGTAATCAAAAAGCGTTTGCGCTGCCTGGTTCATTTTATACACATCTAATGGTTTCAGGCATTTGTAGCTCACTTCAGTAGCAAACGGATCTTTTTCAGTGGTAATAAAATAGCGGTAAGAACGGGATAAAGCGCTAAACCGGGCATGAGCTTCAATATCTACCGGCCAGATTTTTTGGATTGCGATATCTGATGGCAGCAAACTGTTAAGCTTATAAACCGCATCAAAATTTTCAGGTATCGTTCGCTCCACGTCAAAATGAAGTATAAAATATGAAGCATGAACACCGGTATCAGTTCGTCCGGCACCAACAACAGCAATCTTTTCGCGCAGAATTTTCGACAAAGCATCTTCTATCACTTCCTGAACAGAAATAGCATTTGGCTGAATTTGCCATCCATGATAGTTGGTTCCTTTATAACTGAATTGCGCGAAATAGCGTTGTGGCATTGTTCTAAATTATTTATGCTGTAAAATTAAAGAAAATGTTGAAAGCAGCGGCAAATCCTTATAAACATGAAAATTATGATCGATCCCAGGCAAATTAACTTCAGCCAAATTCGGAGAAAAAAAAGTACCTGCTCCCGGGCAATGAAATTGCAAAAGGAAACAGCAGCTTTTAAAAAAGTGAAATTTGTAAAGTACAGAGGTAGAAATCAAAGCTATTTCAACGGAGAATCGGGCTCGTTTTTAAAAACAGCATAAAGAACCTGATCAACAAGCCATGCCCAGAGTTTGGCAACAAGAACAATAACCTTTCCATCCCAAAAGGAAACAATCATTTTTCGCCGGCGGTTTTTGATGGCGCGATACATTATTGATGCACAACGTTCGGCCGACATCATTTTATTTTCGTTACGTGGTGTTTTTCCCTGGTGGCTTCCATCGGCAACCAACGCCGATTCACGAATCTCGGAAGCCGTAAAACCAGGAGCTACAACCAACACATGTAATCCGGCATGCAGGTATTCAACACGCAGCGTATCAAGAAAACCACGCACTGCAAATTTCGAAGACGAATAGCCGGTGCGACCAGGCAATCCAATGTATCCACCTGTTGAGATTACTCCAACCACTGATCCATTTTGTTTGAGTAAATGAGGAAGAGCATACTTTGTGCAATAAACCGTACCCCAATAATTTACATCCATTACTTTCCGAAGAACTTCTGTTTCTACATCTTCAAGGGCTGCCCGCATCGAAATTCCCGCATTATTAATAAGAATATTGATTTTCCCGAATCGCTCGATCGCTTTATCAATCAAATGTTTGCAATCTTCTTCGATGGAGACATCAGTTTTTACCGGCAACACTTCAACATTGGAGAGTTTTTCTTTAAGCGCTTCTAAACGCTCAATTCTGCGTGCAGCTAAAACGAGGTTAAATCCCTCTGCTGCATACTTTTCGGCCAACGCTTTTCCTATTCCTGACGAAGCTCCGGTAATTACAACTACTTTGTCTGCCATTTAATAATACTATTGATATTGCTGTCTGGTACCCCAGTTAATTTGCGTCGGCAAAATACGCATTTTTCTGTTTTTAAAGGATGGTTTACGTAATATTATGCAATAAAAACCCGGCAGAATGAATAAAAATGTAATTAGAATATAAAGTTACACGACTTGCGTCAAACAAATCAGTAATAATCCTATCTGAATAGTTTTTTAAGCCCCTCGCCCAACTTGTCCAACGAATTTTTTAAATCATCTTTTGTGGCATCGGTAACTGCTTTTTGCGTGGCACTTAAATCGAGATTTACTTTTGCATCGCCAACAGGTCCTTTCAAAATAACACCGGCC
>DASQBW010000113.1:0-3400 GCA_035635015.1 Draconibacterium sp.
GTATTAACCACCTGTGTCGTATTTATTCCCCTTATTTTTATTAGCGGTATTTCCGGGGCCTTGTTTTACGATCAGGCAATGGCCATAACCATTGGATTACTTGTTTCATTGGCGGTTTCCATAACCCTGCTGCCTGTTTACTATAGAATATTCTATACAAAAGCTTCAATAAACAAAAAAAACTTCCTTTCCAAAATTAATGCACTCAATTATGGTGTTCTGTATGAAAAAGGATTTCGCCTGGTCATGCGAAACCAGGTATGGAGTTGGTTACTATTTATTTTTATGATTGGAGCCATATATCCTCTGTTCCTGCAACTAGAGAAACAAAAATTACCTCACATTACAATAGATGAAACCTTGCTTTATATCGACTGGAATGAACGTATTCATTTGGATGAAAACAGGGATCGGACTGAACGATTAATAAAAGAATTCGATAATTTTATCGTTCAACATTCATCATTAACAGGAGACCAGCAATTTTTATTAAACCACAATACCGATCTTACAACATCGGAAGCCATCGTATACTTAAAAGCTGGCTCTCCGGAGAAACTGGATACAATTCAAACCGCCATTACAAACTACCTTGAAAAGAATTATACATCAGTACGACACAATTTCTCTGATGCAGGTAACATTTTCGACCTGCTCTTTTCTGATGATGCCCCGCCATTAATCGCTAAGTTTAGGGCAACAAAAGATTTAGGGCAACAGAAAAATTCCAAACTGGACAATTTTGTGAACCAGCTTAAAGCAGAACTTCCAAACTACGCCATTGAATCCATTCCCTGGGAAGAGCATCTGGTGGTGAAAATATCGCCCGACAAACTTACAGCCTTTAATATTTCTTTTGATGCAGTTTACCGGGCACTAAAAAGTGCTTTTAGCGAAAACGAAGTCTTAATTATTACTGAAAACCAACAATTCACCCCGGTTATACTTGGTGGTAAAACACGTCTCATCAATGAAATTTTGGAAGAATTAACTGTCCCCAATAACAAAGGGGATTACATTCGTTTACAATCGTTGATAAAACTAGACAAAGAACAAGGTCTTAAAACCATAGTTGCAGGAAGCGAAGGAGAATACTATCCGCTTAATTTCGATACTGAACAGGAAAGTGCCAAAAGCATTATAAACACAATTAAAGAATTGTCAAATAGCAACAGTAGTTTTGAAGTAGATTTTGATGGTTCCATCTACTCAAATCAGAAGCTATTAAAAGAACTCATAATTATTCTGACCATTTCACTTTTACTCTTATATTTTATACTGGCCTCCCAGTTCGAGTCTTTAAGTCTTCCTTTAATTGTATTGCTCGAAGTCCCCATCGATATTTTTGGTGCTTTGGTTTTTCTCTGGTTATTTGGAGAAAGCCTGAACCTGATGTCAATAATTGGAATAATTGTAATGAGTGGGATAATTATAAACGATTCAATTCTAAAAATAGATACTATTAACCAGTTACGCAAACAAGGTTATTCACTTATCCGTGCTCTGGCTGTTGCCGGGCAACGCAGGTTAAAACCCATTTTAATGACCAGCCTTACTACCATTTTGGCTTTGCTTCCCTTTTTATTTATTTCCGGAATCGGCGCTGATTTACAGCGACCACTAGCACTGGCAGTGATTGGAGGAATGACCATTGGAACTGTGGTTAGTTTATATTTTATTCCTCTTTTGTTTTATCGCCTAAAAAATAAACCATGAGATTAGTTCTAAAAATAACATTCGTATGTGCATTGGTTTTTAGTATTCTGAAATGCACTTCTCCTGTAGAGAATAAAAATGCCCAAATTGAATTTAAAATTACTGAATACGATTTTGGTAAGCTGGAATTAAATGCTGACGGAAACTGTTCCTTTGAATTTTCAAATTCAGGAGAAACTCCCTTAGTTATACAAAATGTAGAAACGTCTTGTGCTTGCACTGTGCCTGAGTGGCCTAAAAAACCAATTAAACTAGAGAAAAGTGGAGAAATTATAATTCATTATGATACCTCTCATCCCGGTATGTTTAGCAAAACAATTACGGTATTCTATAACGGGGAAAACTCTCCTCTAGCACTAACGATTAAAGGAATCGTCTCAGTTCCGTAAAACTCTGAACCTTAACAAATACTACAATTTATTTTACATATTCACACTTCTCCCAGAAATAGTATTGAGAATATTCTTTTATTTAAGAATAATCTCTTATATTTGAATAGCAGTTATATGTAACACAACAGATCTACTCATCCATCGTTATGCAAATAAAAAATCAACAATTGCAAAATAGAATTCCAAATAAAAAGGCAGAAAGCTTTGTAAGTCAATCCTACCGCTTTCTGCCTGACTCCAATCCCAGAATAAGAAAGAGAGGTAAGGTGGCAAAGATAAATAATTAATAGTTAAAGGAACTACGGTTCTAGCTTGTGAAATGATACAACAAGCATTTACGTAGATAATTTTATAATAATAATAATAATGAAAAAAAAATTTACAATTTTAAGTTGTTTTGTTTTTGCAACTGTGATGTTTCTAAATGTTAACTTTTTAACTAAAGAAACAACAAGTAACATAACACTGGATCAAGTAAGTGCATTAGCCTGTGAAAGCATGGAAGGTGTAGGAGGCGGTAGTCAAATACTTCTTATGGATTATTGCGAAGTAATGTGGATGGAGGGAGAATATACACATGAACTACATGGTTGTTATGATGCAGAAGCCACATGTTGGGGGTATGATTATTAAAAGATTGTTCAAATAAAAGAAGCACCCTTTGATGTCTACCTGAAGGGTGCACTTTTAAATAGAAAAAATAATTACAATTTTAAGCTGTTTTGTTTTTGCAACTGTGATGTTTCTAAATGTTAACTTTTTAAGTAAACAACCACGCCCAAAGGACGTGGCATTGGGATAAGCCCAGAGGGCATGATTTACGACTTTAAAACGTAATTATTATTTATTTTGATTGAAAATGAAAAATATTTTAAGCAAAATGCAGAGCTTCTCTGACCACGTTCAAAGAACGTGGGTTTTCAAATTGAACTAAAGAAACAACAAGTAACATAACCTGGATCAAGTAAGTGCATTAGCCTGTGAAAGCATGGAAGGCGTAGGAGGCGGTAGTAATGGAATACTTCTCATGCAATATTGCTACGCAATGTGGGAAGAGGGAGAACATACACATGAAATCCATGGTTGTTATGATGCAGATGCCACATGTTGGGGGTATGAATCCTAAAAGATTGTTCGAATAATAAAAATAAAAGAAGCACTCCTTAAATATAGACGAACCGAATGCTTCTTTTCCATAAAAAAACTATGAAAACAAAAATTGTTCTGGATAATAAGAAATTATTTTTAATACTTATTTTATCAGTAGTATTTGGATGTCATCAAGATGCCGG
>DASQBW010000114.1:0-4375 GCA_035635015.1 Draconibacterium sp.
ACCATCGTCCGGTCATTACAAAAGGGTACGTGTTAATTCTCTTATCTTCGCGGCTTCATTTGTAAAGCGATTTTTAGATATGGGGTTAAACCGTACCAGCAAGATTTTTATCCCGGTATTAACGGTGGTTATGGCAGCAATGGTTGCCATGTCGCCATTTGCCATCGACACTTATATTGCAGCCTTGCCCGATATTGCGGAATTTTATGGCATTAAATTAAATATAGCCGAGTTAACTATCACTTTATACTTCCTCGGATTTGCTTTTGGTAATTTTATCGGGGGTCCTATTTCTGACACTTTTGGCCGCAAGACAGTGGCTTTATCCGGAATTGCTTTATACGGCATCGCCTCGCTTTTGATAACAACCACAACAAAAATTGAATATATGCTGTTGTTGCGTGTGATACAAGCGTTTGGTGGCGGGTTTGCAACCGTCACGGCAAATGTTTTTGTGCGCGACTGGTATTCCGGCAAACAGGTAGCTCGTTTTGTTACCATTATCAGCATGATAATAATGTTGGCACCTTTATTTGCTCCAATTCTTGGGGCCGGACTTATTCATTGGTACGGATGGAAAAGCATATTTATTTTTCTATTTTCTTTTTCCATATTGCTTTTCCTGTCGTTATGGTTGCTTATTCCTGAATCGAGAGATCCGGAGCAGATTACACGAAAAATTACCGGAAAGCAGCTTATTGGAAAGTACAAACTGTTTTTTTCGAGCAAACAAAGTACAATCTTGCTAATTGCCATAAGTTTGCCCATGTCGGGATTGTATATTTTTATTACAGCAGCATCATTTATTTACATCGAGTATTTCGGGATTAGCCAGCTACAATTTCCACTGTTTTTTGGCGCCAATGTGGTTTTAAATATAATGTTGTCGTTTTTGAACACCATTTTACTACGGAAGTACAATCCTGAACAAATACTTCGCGTTGGTTTGCTATTACAGTTATTTGCCGCACTTGTTTTAGCCATCTCAGTATGTATGCCAAATCCACAATTGTGGTCGGTTTTTGCATCAATAGTTTTGTTTGTTGGAAGCCTTGGACTTGTTTTTGGAAACGGAACAGCAACCATTTTAAACCACAATCCTGAAGTTGCAGGATCGGCAAATGCAACAATCGGTATTACACGTTTCGCGTTTAGTGCACTAATCGGAAGTATTATGGCAATGTTTCACACCGGAGATTTAATTCCTTTCGGAATTGTACTGTTTCTTTGTTCACTGTCGGGAAATATTCTTTATGCAAGGGCTTTAAAGGTAAGCGCTCAATGAATTTAAAAGTTGGCAAATATTAACTGAACATGTTCATCAATAAATTGAGGTACCTGTTCAAAACTCCAAGTTGGAATTTATTTCTATATTGCTTGCCAATCAATTTTTTAATAAACTAAATCAAAAAACTGAGTAACGAAACATGATCGTTGTGAATAAATTATTGGCATTTGTATTCTTTACATGCAGTGCACTAATTGTAATCGGGCAGGACGTTGTGCCCATCCCAAAAAATAATGAATCAGTAACTTTTGACGGTGTACCCGATGAAGCCTTCTGGCAAAGTGGCAGACAGTTTGACCTGGTGATGCATTCACCAAATTTTGGGGCAGCCCCAGGAGAGGCAACAGATGTTTATATTAGTTACGATGACAATTACTTTTGGGTAGCTGCTTTTCTAAACTATACAGATCCTTCAAATATTGTATCAACCAGTAAAAAACGTGACGAGAAATCGAAGAATCCCGATGCCTTTGGAATTTTGCTTGATACTTACGATGACAACGAAAATGCTTTGGCTTTTTTTACCATGCCTGCCGGTCAACGTATTGATTATGCCGTTTCGAATGATGCCAAAGTGATGCCAAGTACTTTTGGATCATCATCATTAAATTACAGTTGGAACACATTCTGGGATGTGAAAACTGCACGAACCCAAACCGGTTGGTCGGTAGAAATGCGTATCCCTTTTTCAAGTCTTCGTTTTCAGGAGGTAAATGGAAAAGTACAAATGGGTTTGTTGATAAACCGCACGGTAAGCCACAAGAACGAAGAAGATACTTATCCGATCGTCGATCCTAAACATGGGAGAAATGCCGCGCAAAAACCATCGTTGGCACAAACCATTCAGCTCTCAGGAGTGAAAAGCCGTAAACCGGTTTATGTTGCTCCGTATGCAACAACAGGTGTTGAAAAAAACAACGAATTGAACGAGGACGAAACTGCTTTCATTTCTACAAAAGACAATAAATTAACCGGCGGACTGGATGTTAAATACAGCCTTACCAGTAATTTAACAATGGATTTAACCATTAACACCGATTTTGCACAGGTTGAGGCCGATGATGAACAAGTAAATCTTACACGTTATGCTTTGTTCCTGCCCGAGAAAAGAATGTTTTTCCAGGAACGTTCAAGTATTTTCGATTTCAAACTAAATGGTCCCGGTAAGTTATTTTACAGCCGACGCATCGGACTTAATGAAGATGGCAGACCAACACCTATTTTGGGCGGTGCCCGCTTAAACGGGAGAATTGGAAAATGGGATATGGGATTTATGGATATGCAAACCCAGCAAAAAGATGCTGCGCCATCTGAAAATTTTGGTGTGCTGCGGTTTAGACGGCAGGTAATAAATACCAATTCGTATGTTGGTGTAATTATAACTTCGAGGGTTGGAGCTGAAACCAACAACTCATATTCTTACGGTATGGATGGTATTTTCAGAATATTTGGTGATGACTATGTTGAATTGGGAGTTGCCCAGACAACTGACCCCGATGGAACAGATTTTACAGCAGCCATTGAAAACACTTTTTACCGTTTATCGTGGGAGCGCAGAAGCGAGGTAGGGTTTGCATACAATTTTTCCTATAACTATACGGGAGAAGATTTTGATCCGCAAATGGGATTTGTTTCCAGGGGATCGACAAAAGGACCACGATTGCAAGTGCAATATGGCTGGCTTCCCGGTGCTGAATCAAAACTATTTAGTTATAATGTGAGTGCCCGGATATCTTCATCGTATCGAGTAACGGATGGCGTTTTGGAAAACGGGTCGTATGGTCCGAGTTTTGAACTGACTACCAAAGGTGGATGGCGCACTAAATTAGATCTGGATTACAGGATAGATGGTGTTGAATATGACTTTGACCTCGACGATAACGTTACTGTTCCCGCCGGTGAATACAAATATTATTCCGGGCGGTTATCGTTAACTTCTCCGGTTTCAAAGCCATTGGCAACAACCCTGCAAATGAAGGCCGGCGAACTTTACGACGGAAACACCATCACTTTAACCACCGAGCCCATTTATAATATTTCGGCCAGTGTACAACTTACAGGTTATTACAATTACAGCTACGTGAGTTTCTCTGACCGAAACCAGAAAATGAATGCACATGTTGGGCGTATTAAGTTTTTGTACATGTACAACACCAAACTTTCGTTAAGCTCTTTTATTCAATACAACAGTGTAAACGATGTTACGGTGTCTAATTTCCGATTACGCTACAATCCGAAAGAAGGAAACGACTTATACATTGTTTATAACGAAATCAGGCCAACAAGTGACTACGTTAACAGCAGTATCGCTAAACCAACGTTTATTAACCGCAATTTTCAGGTGAAATATGTGCATACCTTTCAGCTCTAAAACAAAACAATAGAACATTCCAACGTATCATTTTTATTATCAGAGAAAGGACCCGGAAATTTAATTGTTTTGAATTTTACACCTTATTTAGTAGTTTGATGCGCAAAAATACGTAGGCAATTTGTTACATATTCATTCCTTATTGAAACATAAAACACGCATGAAAATATCAATTCTTTTTCTACTCATCACTGTCCTTTTGGGATGTAACACGAAACAATCAAAAAACACCACTGAAACAGAACCGGAGTTATGGTCGGTAAAATTTGCCGAAACAGTAATGTACACTGCCGACAGCCTGATGAATTATCACTCCAGTCGTCCAAATTTTGGCTACGACATTGCTTTTTTGGGTGATGCCATTTATAAATTAAAAGACATTGACCCCAAATACGCTGCCTACCTGAAGAACCATGTTGACTATTTTGTGAATGACGACGGAAGCATTAAACGCTATAAAATGTCTGATTATAACATTGATAACATCAGGCCCGGTAACAGCATTATTACTTTATATCAGCAATATGGCGATGAAAAATACCGCCTTGGAGCTGAGACACTTGTGGAGCAAATGAAGAATCATCCGCGCACCAATTCAGGTGGTTTCTGGCATAAAAAGAGGTATCCTTACCAAATGTGGCTCGATGGTTTGTACATGGCATCGCCATTTTTAACGCGTTACGCCAAAGTATTCAACCAGCCGCAATGGTTTGATG
>DASQBW010000115.1:0-1641 GCA_035635015.1 Draconibacterium sp.
TACCAGGAGAGCAATAGAAATGAGGTGACTATTTGGCACATTTGTTCTCACTCAATTTTTCTTACAGTTAAATTTATTAATTTGGGCTTCTGTAAATGCAACCAAAAACATGAGCCTTTTTCAAAAATCAGTAGAAAAGAAATACCTAAACGAGCTGGATTCGGAGAGAATCGATATAAAATACACCGAATTCCAAAATTATTTCGGAAATCCCGAGCGACAGGAAAACATCCGTAATTCTAAGGAAGAGCAATTTCAAGAAGGATTTTTACGAGAACTATTTGTCAATATCCTTGGGTACACCTTAAATCCTGAACCGAATTTTAACCTGACGACAGAACTAAAGAATATTTCAAACAGCAAAAAGGCTGACGGTGCCATTTTAAAAGGGGAGGATGCAACTGCTGTTATTGAATTGAAAGGAACCGATACTACCGATCTGGACAAAATTGAAACACAGGCATTCGGGTATAAAAATCATCACCCGAAGTGTAAATATGTAATTACATCGAATTTCGAGAAGATTCGTTTTTACATTCAAAATGCGGTTGACCATGTTGATTTCGATCTGTTCAATTTAACACGGAGCCAATTTTCAATATTATGGCTGTGCCTGGCTAAAGACAATCTCTTAACGGATTTGCCTTTAAAAATGAAAGAATCGTCGGTTCTGCAGGAAGAAAACATTACGAAAAAACTATATGCCGACTATTCAAAATTCCGCGAAGCCATTTATAATAACCTGGTGAAAAATAATCCGGAAACAGATAAACTGCTTCTTTTCAAAAAAACACAAAAGCTTCTTGATCGATTTTTGTTTATCTTTTTTGCTGAAGATCGACTTTTGCTCCCACCAAATTCAATCAGCGAAATTGTAAAACAGTGGACAACCTTAAAAGACGAACTTGATGAATATGTTCCACTCTACGCCCGTTTTAAGAAGTATTTCGGGTACATGAACACCGGTTACAACGGCAAGAAATACGATATATATGCATACAATGGTGGATTATTCAAGCCTGACGAGATACTGGATAACATTAATATTGATGATGATATTTTACACGCACACACACTTCGTTTAAGTAACTACGATTTTGAAACCGATGTAGATGTAAATATTCTAGGGCACATTTTTGAACATTCGCTGGGCGAAATTGAAAATGTTCAAGCCGAAATAAAGGGAGAAAAAGTTGACAGCCAGAAAACCAAACGAAAGAAGGACGGTATTTTTTACACACCAAAGTACATCACCAAATATATGGTTGAAAATACCGTTGAAAAACTTTGCGATAAAAAGCGTTCCGAACTTGAAATTGTTGACGAAGAATATGCCAAAGGCCGGAAAAACCGGAAAAAAGATATTGTACGCGCTTTAGACAGAAAACTCGATGATTACCGGAACTGGTTGTTAACATTGACAATACTTGACCCGGCTTGTGGTTCAGGAGCGTTTTTAAATCAGGCGCTTGAATTCCTGATAAACGAACACCGAAAAATCGATGAGTTGCGCGGACAACTGCTGGGCGGGGCAATCATTTTTTCTGATATTACCACTGATATATTGGAGAAAAATATCTACGGAGTTGACCTGAACGAAGAATCGGTTGAAATTGCAAAACTATCGCTTTGGCTGCGTAC
>DASQBW010000116.1:0-4260 GCA_035635015.1 Draconibacterium sp.
TATTACTGGTATGCCAAACGAGATGTTTGGAACAAATACTCCATCCATAACATCAAAGTGAATATAATCAGCTTCACTTTGATTAATCATTTCGATGTCTTTTCCAAGGTTATTAAAGTCAGCTGATAGAATGGAGGGTGCCACCAAAGCTCTCATATAAGTTGGGTTTATTTACCCAGGTACGATTTAAGTAGCCTGTTACGGTATTGATTTTTTAGTTTTTTAATTGCTTTTTCTTTTATCTGTCTAACCCTTTCACGGGTTAGCCCAAAGGTATCGCCAATTTCTTCTAAAGTATGCGGCTGATAACCTTTTAATCCAAAATAATAACGAAGTATTTCTGCTTCCCGGTCTCCAAGGGTCGATAACGACCGCTCTATTTCATGACGAAGAGATCCATCAATCAAGCTTTCATCAGGATCTGGAGAATCTTCGTTAAGCATTACATCGTACATGTTGTTGCCTTCTTCGTCGCGTAACGGAGCATCCATTGATACATGTATATTAGAGAAATTCAACGAATCTTCAATCATGTCCGGCTTTGATTCCATTAACTCGGCAACTTCGTCGACGGTTGGTTCGCGTTGAAACTCTTGTTCCAACTTATTAAAGGCTTTATTTATTTTATTAATCGAACCAATCTTATTCAGTGGCAAGCGCACAATACGGGCTTGCTCGGCCAACGCCTGTAATATCGACTGCCTGATCCACCAAACGGCATAAGAAATAAATTTAAATCCACGGGTTTCGTCAAATCGTTCTGCTGCCTTTATGAGGCCAAGGTTTCCTTCATTAATAAGGTCTGGCAAGCTTAGGCCCTGGTTTTGGTATTGCTTGGAAACAGAAACAACGAATCTCAGATTCGCTTTTATAAGGTTTTCCAAAGCTTCCTTATCTCCTTTTTTAATGCGTTTGGCCAATTCAACTTCTTTCTCAGCAGACAACAATTCAACCTTGCCAATTTCGTGCAGGTACTTATCCAGCGAAAGCGTGTCGCGGTTAGTTACCTGTTTGGTAATTTTAAGTTGTCTCATTTTATACTTCTGTTAACATTAATATTAAAAGCGTTCTATCTATAATAATATTACTTTATGGGGATAAAAGTAACACTCTGTTCTAATATTTTTAATCGTAAAAGTTCCCAACACCATTAAAAACACATAAAAGCGACAACAGTTCAATATTTCTGCTGAATTAAATTGACTGGTTTAAAAGGTACTTTTTAAAGTTTTCGTAAGTATTTGTCATTTGCTCACTTTGTTTTTCTCCTTCCATAAAGATAGCAAGCTTTTTTGGCAATGCAACTTTTCCTTTACCAATTACCTGTTCTACTGTTTCAGTAAATTTTGCGGGATGAGCTGTTTCAAGAAAAACACCAATCTCGCCCTTTTCCAGATATTCTTCTAACGATTGATATCCACATGCTCCATGAGGATCGCACAAATAGCCGTAATTGTTGTAGACTTTTAAAATTACCTGCCGGATTTCTTCATCCGAATAGCGATACCCTTTGATTTTTTCAGAGGTGATCGCATGTAAATGTTTGTACAGGTCAAGAATACGAGCGAAATTACTGGGAGCTCCCACATCCATTGCATTTGCAATTGTTTCAACCGACGGACGCGGTTTATATTCACCATCTCTCAGGTATTCAAAAACCACATCATTCTCATTATTGGCTGCGATAAACTGCTTAACCGGCAGTCCCATTTCGGCTGCAATTAAACCGGCAGTAAGGTTTCCAAAATTTCCACTGGGAACAGAAACAACCAGTTCATTTCCATCAAGTTCTCCAGCATTTTTTAAGCGCGCATAAGCGTTAAAATAATAAAATGCCTGTGGCAAAAAGCGCGCAACATTTATCGAGTTGGCCGATGTTAACACCAGCTTTTCATTCAGTTCTTTATCAAGGAAGGCGGTTTTTACCAGATGCTGACAATCATCAAATGTGCCCTCCACTTCAAGTGCCGTTATGTTTTGTCCGAGCGTTGTAAACTGCGCTTCCTGTATATCACTAACTTTCCCCTTGGGGTAAAGTACATAAACATGAATGCCTTCAACACCAAGAAAACCATTGGCAACAGCACTTCCAGTGTCACCCGACGTGGCCACCAACACATTTACCATTTTTTCCTGTTTACCCAAAAAGTAATTGAGTAACCGCGCCATAAAACGCGCTCCCACATCTTTAAAAGCCAGTGTTGGCCCGTGAAACAATTCCAACGAATAAATGGAATCGGAGACCTTTACAACCGGACAATCAAAATTCAGCGTATCGTATACAATCTCCTTAAGTTTTGCCGCTTCAATATCTTCACCAAAGAACTTTTTTGCAACTTCAAAAGCAATTTCCTGAAAGGTAAGATTGTGGATATCATCAAAAAATGAGGACTCGAATTTGTCAATGCGCTCGGGCATAAACAATCCGTTATCGGCGGCTAATCCTTTTACAACCGCCTCTTTTAACGACACATCCGGGGTATTTTTATTTGTACTATAATATTTCATCTTACTACAATTTAAAACTTTGAGGGGCATTTGTTGTAACTTGCTTTTGATAATCCAACATTGAGGATCCCAATTTTAAAAGCTAGCTTCATTGTTCGCACAAAAATATGGTTTTGGTTCAAAGGTGAAATTCCTGAATTGTTAAAAACATGACATATATCAGAAACTTAACACCAAAATTGCCAGTTATATTAAATGTAAAATCAAACAACTATTTCAAAAAAGCCTTTATAAACTCGTCGCCTGCCAAAGTACCAAATGCTCCTTTTCGGGGATCAAACTCATCGTAAACTTCCACCTCGTCAGCTTCAGCACCCGGTTTGTATATGGTAAACGGAACGGCATCACGAGTGTGCGTTTTTAGTGCGCACGGCGTTGAATGATCGGGCAAAATTGCGATGGCAACCTCTTCATCCATTTTATTAGTTTCTTCCAGAATGTATTTCACAACACGTTGATCAAGGTATTCAATGGTTTTTGTTTTTAACTCCACATCACCTTCGTGACCGGCTTCGTCGCTGGCTTCAATATGAAGGTAAACAAAATCATTTTCTTTTAGAGCATCAACGGCAGCTTTTGCTTTTCCTTCGTAGTTGGTATCATACAACCCGGTTGCGCCTTCAACATGAATTACTTTCATGCCGGCATAAACACCAATTCCGTGAATTAGATCGACAGCAGAGATAACCGCAGAATTTTCAATACCAAACATTTCCTTTAAGGTTGGCATAGCCGGTTTATAACCTGGCGACCATGGCCAGATGCAATTCCCCTGATCTTTCCCGGCTTCTTTACGTTTCAGGTTTATCGGATGGTTCTTAAGTAATTCCTGTGATTTTAAAATCAGATCGATAACCAAATCAGCGGTTTCTTTTGCAGCATCAGTTTCTGCCTTTGGCAAACAATCGGCAAATGGTGTTCCCGGCACATCATGTGGTGGCGTGCAGGCAAAATCCTTAACACCGCCTTTTATTACCAACAGGTGACGATACGAAACGCCCGGATAGAATTTTATTTTATCCGTTCCGAGTTTCATGTCCAAAAATTGAATCAGTTCTTTTGCCTCTTCGTTTGAAATATGCCCGGCCGAGTGGTTTTTTATTTTCTCATCTTCAATACAAATCAGGTTGCAGCGCATACCCAAATCTCCGGGTTGCAATTCAATGCCCATACTGGCAGCTTCCAATACTCCCCTTCCTTCAAAAACTTTTTCAACATCATATCCCAATACGGCCATATTTGCAATCTCGCTACCCGGATGCATACTTTCGGGCACGGTTTTTAATAATCCTGACTGTCCGTTTTTCGCCAGCCAATCAATATGTGGTTTGTTGGCCATTTGAAGCGGAGTCTTTCCTCCGTAGGCTGCGAGTGGCTCGTCAGACATGCCATCGCCAAGAATTATAATATGTTTCATTTTGTTCGTTTTTTAGTCCGGTGATTCCTATACCGGAAGTTCTATTTGAGCAACAATGCCCTCTAGCACAGCTGCTAACTCTTTTCTTTGGTGGAAGTTACTTTAAAAATTTTGTTTCTTTATTAAATAACAAAATTCGCAATTGCAACTTCTGTTCTATTCTTAAAATACCAAGCTAAAACATGGTAGCAATTATATATTCGAAACTTTAATAATATCGGCAAAAACACCTGCTGCCGTAACCGAAGCTCCTGCGCCATATCCTTTTATCAGCATCGGAAATTCCTGGTAGCGCTCGGTTGTGTACATTACCAGGTTATTACTTCCTTCAAGGT
>DASQBW010000117.1:0-3131 GCA_035635015.1 Draconibacterium sp.
CTGGAGCGTAAACAGGCCAGATTTCCGAATGACAAAACGATAGCTCAGGACATAAACATCGTGAAACAGGAAAGTACACGCATTGCTCCATCGAACACAGTTGGACGAAATATTGAAAGCAATGGTGTTAACGGTCCGGAACTGGTAAAAGACGCCCGTGAACGCAATCAAAAAAATCAAACCACTGGTGCCGGTATCAGTAAAGAACCTGCTGTAAACAGGGAGAATACCGGTACAAAACAGAAGCGATGAAACTGGAACAGTTTGGTTTTTCTTTCGAAACGGTCTCGTTCTTTCGTGGCTATTTTACCGAAGATACAGACAAAATCGTTTTTCCTAATGGAGAAGTTTTATTCCCGGATGGGAAACTAAATCTTTCTCCGTTTGGTAGTTTTTTGATGGATCATGTAAATCCTTCAATTACCAAAAACGTCATTGTATTTCATTCGTTTCTTGAAATGTTCTCTTTTTACCAGGTTCAGAAAATAACGGCTGAAAATTCCTTGTTAATGGTTGCCGGATATTTGTGCGAAAATATACCTGTTCCTAATCCGGTTGCACGTTTTTCCCTTGCTTTTGGTAATTCCTTTTTTGGCCGGGTAAGCGATATACGCATTTCCTGCCTTATTGATGGTTCATTGCCCCGTATTCTTATTAAGGATGAACTCCTGTATGTGGAACATGGTAAGTATAGGGCAAGTATGCCTTTGGATAAATTATCCCTTTCCCGGTTTTATTCACTTTCCGGGTTTCGCTCCAAAACACGGACGTTTAAACCCAAGAATGAGGCCCTTTATTGCCGGTTAATAAACAAAACTATTCGTTTATGAAGTACCTTTTGTTTCTCCTGTTCCTGGTAATGCTTTCCTGTAACGGCAAACATTACATGAAAGCCGGAACAATTTCTCTGATGCTATACATTTACAATGATCCTGATGACAACCTGTATGATTCTTATGAAATCCCGATCTCTGATTTGTATTTCTACGGGGACCGGTTTATTGAAAAAGTTCCCGAAATGCCAGGATTTGTGTTTATCTCGAATGGCACTTATTCCGTTGTCCGGGATCTTTCCAATTTGGACGATGTTGTTTCTAACGGCTCATTGATAAATAAATCTTTTGGTGCTGCATTCGTTGATACGATTTTCCCCAATTATACAAATCGAATTGATCTGACCGATACCGTGTTTAATGGACTTTCTTATAAACGGGTCAGGATTATTACTGAAGAGGATTACTCCATTTTCTACATTAATGAAACCGATACCGTTTTGCCCTATTCGCTATCAAAACAATTTGATATCGATTATGAGGGGATTTTAAGTCGTATAGACTCTTATGATTATCATTCCGGCAAATTCTATTCTTTGCGTATGTCGTTCAAAGCTGAGCTTCCCGAGACCATTTATGAAACTTTTAAATCGTACTAACATGGGGAAATTTCGTGACGGTGCCGGTGATGCTGAAGTTTTGGCTTCATTGCATCCGACAAATATTTATGCAATTTCCAGAATACTGCCTTTTCTTGTTATAATGGTTGTGTTAATTGCAATAGCTCATTTCTTTCAACCGGCTTTCTACGGATTGGCTTACCTGCTTGCAATTTGGGCATGGTGGAAATTCCTATCGATCATTTTTATAAACTACATTCTGACCCGTGAGCTGATTATCGTGAGAAAAGGGATAATTGCCCGTTCTTACGATAGCCTTGAGTTGTTCCGGGTTAAAGATTATAATGTTGAGCAATCCTTTTTTATGCGCTTGTTTGGGATTATGTCGGTTCGGCTATATACCACCGACCTTACTACCGATACGCTCGATATTAAGGGTGTTCCCCTTTCTGATATTACGGCTCAGATTCGTGACATGGTGCAGGAGGCTCGTATTAAAAACCGGATTTTTGAAATCAACTGAATTAATCCATTTTTCTGAAAACGCTTGTTTAATCTCTTTTTATAAATCTTTAAATTCCTTATTATGAAATATTTATTTTCTTTTTTGCTTCTAGCATTGGTTCTTTTCTCGTGCTCTAACGATGATGAGTATACCAATGAACAGACCCTTAAAATTGTAATTGAATATTCAGGCGATCTGGATATGTTTGAAGGAATGACTGTGTTGTCTGCTGATAAAGGTGCTGATATTACCGGTTCTGATAATTTGGTTCTAACGGATGGTGATCAGAATGTGTATTCGACGGGATATATTTCGATTGATAACGATACGCAAGAATTTAATTCTGAAGGAACAGAAACTTTTACAGCTGCATTTTATGTTGATGTTCTGGATGACCTTTCTGAAACGGAAACTGCTGCGCTTTCTGCAAACATCTCATTTTTTATTGATGATGAGTTGATTTCAAATACTTCTTTTGAGGTGTATAATGGAACTGATGATACCCATTATTTTTATTATAAGCTCGATGCCTTATTAGGTAAAGCTTATGTGTTTAATACAGATATTGCAGGTTGGAACGAGCTTTAACCTGTTTTTTCTTTGGCTGACGGACAGGCTATCTACTCTATCAAAATCAGACTCTGCTTATTTTTCTAAATTTTACGTGGGCTTTCTTCGGCAGCCTACGCAATTAATAAAAATATAGTCGGTTCTTTCGTTTAATGCCGTTCCTATCCTTGTCAGAAGCCCACCCACCCTTTTAGCGGTATTTTTATTTATCCTTTTCTGCCAGGCCTCTTCATTCCTCTGAACTTCTCCCTTTCCTGCCAGGAGGGAAAGCCCGTTGCATTCAGAAGCCCGACAGAACGCACCAGACACACATTTTTAAAAGCGCGGAATGTTGCGCAAACTCCACGTTCCACTTACTTTAAAAAAAGAGTGTCTTTTTGCCCTGCAAAATAAAAATGGATTGTTGACCCTTTTCGAAGGTTGAGTTTACCATGGCATGACATACGTACGACTATTCTGTCTCGTATGAGTGTTTTCGGAAATTCAAATTTTTCATTCCATTTTACTTTTACCGGGGAGGGGAAAAACTATCAATCCGATTTATATGATTTAGCTAAAATAAAAGATGAAAAGGTTCATATCCTTTTACCGATAATATCCAATCACGGTAAACTAATAATAAAAGTAAAGAGCCATTGTTGAATGGCTCTTTTTACTAATGTT
>DASQBW010000118.1:0-1628 GCA_035635015.1 Draconibacterium sp.
ATACAAGCGAGCGCAGACAAGCACAACGAAGGAAACTTTAACCGTGAAGTACGTGACTTAATCCAAATCGGTTTGAAAAACCGAAAGAGGGGAGAAAAAAAATAAATACGGCAATTACGCACTAACTTTGATTAAGTGTACCAAGGTTAGCCCATATTGCAGCTAACGGGTAAATTGTATGGGTAGTGCGGAAATTACGCACATATGCCCGAACGAGATATGAACTTTAAATAACATAAATAGAGAGCGACATGAATACACGAGAAGAAATAAAAACAATTAGGGATAAATATACAGATATGTACAATGTGGGTGCATACACAAACCCCACAGACTATGCTGTATTTTTAGAAAGTGAAATACTAGCACTAAAAATAGAACTGAACCAAGCGAACGATACTGATACGAGAACCGAACCCGCATTACCTATACAAAATGTTAGCGGTAGTGCTTGTCCGAAATGCGGTTGCCAGATTTACAGCCCATTTGGAGACGATAGATTAATGCACGATGTTAACAGTTGTGGCGGTATAGTTGCTAAGAAAGAAGGTGATATTACAATACTTCCTTAGCATTACCGCTAACGGTGGCAACAAGTGGCGTTGCTGCCAGTGACTTTGATTGAAACACAAATAAAAAAGCTAAGATATGGATTTTGAAAAAGGAAAACTTACTTGTAAATGCGGTGATTGTGGGTTTAGTGGTGATATTACCGAATTTCCTACCACAACGTATTATTACGAACATGAAGAAGGAACTGATAAAGACAGGGTAAATTATTGCCCTAAGTGCGAATCAGAAGATATAGTTTACTATGACAATGCTTCTGTAAAATTTGATGAATTTTTTGAATAACAATATTGCGTAGGAGCTTTTTTATTGCTCAAGTTATGCAGGAACTTAGATTTGAAATACCGAAGCAATGCCATTTGTTGCGTGTTACCGTGTCGTTTTTAGCGTTGGATTTTGAAATAAATAATTTAAACAATGATACCAGTTAAACAAACACTTACAGATGAACTTTACGGCAATTGCTTACAGGCAAGTGTAGCCAGCCTTTTAGACAAACCATTAGACAACGTGCCGAACTTCATGTTATTTGAAGACCATTGGTGGAGCGCATTACTTATGTGGGCTGGCAGTAATGGCTATTATGTTGAATATATAGAATCCGAACCCCCAGAAGATGGCAAATACTATGTAGTCTCGCTTGTTTATGAAATACATAAGAAAGGATTAAGCCACGCAGTTGTTTTAAAAGATGGACAAATTGCACATAATCCTTGGGTGAATAGCCATTATGACAACTTTAAATATAGAATTGACGGATATTATAAGTTTATACCCCGTGCGGTGGCAAATGCACGGTAACGGCTCGTGCAAACGGAGTTTGATTTTTGAGAAAGAATTTAAAATTTTAAGAGATGTCTTATGTAACTGATTGGCTGGAAAATGAAATTGAAGTATTAAGGACAATACTTAATAATAAAACCTGGGCTAATGATGGTAGTAATTACCATAAAAGATGCCGACGTGATATGACAAATAACTTAAATGATTGTTATAAATCTCTTAGAATTTTAAAGGCTGGGAACAAAAATAAAAGTTGAACCGCCTCATGGTTACGC
>DASQBW010000119.1:0-6914 GCA_035635015.1 Draconibacterium sp.
AGAAACGCTTTTCTGGCAGAAAAAGGACGTTCCTCACGGGCTGATGTCGATCGTTTATTACGAGTCGGATGCTACAAGTTCAACAAGAAGAATGTTCGTATGGACTCCTCCTGGTTATTTTGGTAATACAAAAAAACTGCCTGTTCTTTATTTGATTCACGGCGGTGGCGATAACGATACCAACTGGCCGGGTCAAGGGAAAGCAGGTTGGTTACTTGACAATTTGTTTGCCGACGGAAAGATTGAGCCGATGGTTGTTGTTATGCCCGATGGTAGTATCCCGGCGGCAACTTTTGCCAAAGACCTGGTTGGCAATATTGTTCCTTATGTCGAATCAAATTTCAGGGTGTACAACAACAATGATCACCGTGCACTTGCTGGTTTGTCGATGGGAGGATTGGAAGTTCTTGAAACTATGATTATCTATCCTGATAAATTTAGTTATGTAAATGTTATGAGTTCAGGATGGTGGACCAGTCAGCCTGAAAATTTTGAAAAATATGATGAGCTTATTAAAGCGGCAGCTCCAACACTTAAGTCAACGTTAAAATATTTTATTTTCACTGTTGGAGGAAGTGCTGATGGTGCATCTGAAAATACGCCACCAACGCGTGCATTGTTTACAAAGCATGGAGTAGAATCGGATTTCTCATCGATGGAAGGTGGACACACCATGTATGTTTGGCGCCATGACTTGCGTAGTTTCACTCAAAAAATATTTAAAGACTAGTATTATTTAGTTCAATTAAACCTAATGTAAGATGAATAACATTTCAAAGAAAATTATTGTTTTTAGTCTGCTAATTTTAGCAGGATGTTTTGCTTTTGCGCAAAGTTCGCAAATACCTCATTTGGAACTTAGAGGAGGTACATCACAATTAATCGTAAAAGGTGAACCATATTTGGTTCTTGGAGGTGAACTTCGTAATTCAAGTGCTTCAAGCCCTGAATATATGGAAGATATTTGGCCTGCATTTAACGGATCGGGACTTAATACAGTTCTGGCAGTTGTTTCATGGGATCAGGTTGAACCCGAAGAAGGGAAATTTGATTTTTCGCAGTTGGACGCCATGTTGAGAGATGCACGTGCAAACGACCTGAAAATCGTTATCCTGTGGTTTGGTAGTTTTAAAAATGGTGGTAGTGGTTACATCCCCGGATGGGTAGGCGAAGACTACGAACGCTTTCCACGTGCTGTAACACGTGATGGCCTGTCAGTTCCTTGCCTTTCTGTTTTTTATGAAAATAACTGGGTAGCAGATAAAAAAGCTTATGTTGCCATGATGGAACATATTAAAGAAGTTGATTCGGAAGAAAACACCGTTCTGTTTATGCAAATAGAAAATGAGATGGGGCTTTTCTTTGAAAGAGATTACAGCGAAAAGGCGGAAGGATTGTTCCGCTCAGAAGTACCAAAGGATCTTATGGATTATCTGGTAAAAAATAAAAAGAATCTTTTGCCTGAAACACTTGAACTGTGGAGCAACTCAAACTATGCTACCAAAGGAACCTGGGAAGAGGTATTTGGTAAGAATGTAACAACCAGCGAATTCTTTATGGCCTATTACTATTCAAACTATACTGATGAGATTTCAAAAGCTGGTAAAGAGGTTTACCCGATTCCTACGTTTGTAAATGTCGCGCTGCAACACGAAGGAGATATTGTTCCGGGAGATTATCCATCCGGAGGTCCGGTTGCACAGGTACATGATGTTTGGAGAGTGGGAGCACCAACTGTTGATTTTTACTCACCTGATATTTATGATGCAGAATACAGCGAAATCCTGGATCGTTATGCACGTAAACAAACTGCTATTTTTGTTCCTGAATCGGGATCATCGGCTGCAAATGCTGTATATCTTATCGGTGAACACAGAGGTATTGGTTTTTCTCCATTTGGAATTGACGGAGGAATCAGAAACCACCAATCAAGTGACTTCTTTGACTCATACAGAATGATGGCTTCTTTCAGCGATCTCATTACCGAACATCAGGCAAAAGGTACAATCCGTGCAGCATGGTTAAGCGAACTGAATCCTGAAATTACCGAACAGGAGTTTGTTCTTGGAGACCATAAGGTTATAATTAAGCTTTCCCGAGGTTTCAGGTTTGGAGCTCAGCAAGAAACTCAAAGCCAGGGTAGCGGGATGTTTGGTCCAAGAGGTATGAAAGGTTATGCAATGGTTTTATTAATGGGTGAAGGCGAATACCTTGTTATGGGAGCAAATGCACAAGTAACTTTTGCACCTGCTGACGGCGATGGAATAACAGCTTTCAGAAAAGTTAGGGAAGGTTATTTTGAAAATAACGTATGGCATCCGGTTCGTTGGATTAATGGTGATGAAACTAACGTTAGTCAGGACCTGGACCAGATGGCACTCGACGGCCAGTCAGGCTATGGATTACTTTTCCGTGGAGAAACGCCTGGACTTCAGAGAGTTTGGTTGTACGACTTTAAATAATCGTTCTTTGATAAGCTATCAATTCTAAATATTAAGTGTAAGGAAAGACTGTTTAAGCACTTAAACAGTCTTTCTTTTACATTCAAAACAGCTTTTTAATAAAGCATATATTCGCGGGTAACTGAACAATGTCTTCCAGCAAGATTATTATTTGCAGGAAGATTAAGGTTATTCAACCGAAGAAGTCCCGCATAATACATTTTAACTTTTCCATGATCAGCGTACTTCATAAATAATGAAGGGGAAAGTGCTCTTTATACGTTTCTTTTAATTCGTTCTTTTTTTATTAAAATCTAACTAAACAGCTAAAACAAAAATGAAAAAACTTAAAACTCATCTCAGTTTCCTTTTCTTCTCTTGCTTGTTATTATCATGGAATAACATCAGTGCACAAAGCACCAATGTAAAAATAAGTAAAGACGCGCGTCAAAGACTCCTGTTTGACGATGATTGGCAATTCCGGTTAGGTGATGCACCTGGTGCAGAAAGTGCCGATTTCAATGATGCAGACTGGCGCACACTTGATTTACCACACGATTGGAGTATTGAAGGAGAGTATGATGAAAATGCAGCCACCTCGGGCAGTGGCGGTTATTTGCCAACCGGAATTGGCTGGTATCGCAAACATTTCAATGTTACCGCCGATCAAAAAAATATTTCGATAGAGTTCGATGGTGTTTATATGAACAGCGAAATCTGGATAAACGGACAAAGTTTGGGAAAACACCCGAACGGATACATCAGCTTTTATCACGACCTTACTCCTTATCTTAAGGAGGGAGAAAATGTAATTGCAGTTAAAGTAGACAATTCAATTCAAACCAACAGCAGATGGTATTCCGGCTCAGGAATTTACCGTCATGTGTGGCTCACTATTACAAACCCGGTTCATGTTTCGCAATGGGGAACGTATATTACTACTCCATTTGTGGATAGTTTGTCGGCCATGGTTACTGTAAAAACCAAAGTAGAAAACAATCTTGGAACTGTTCAAAATGCAGTTTTAAATGCACAGGTCATCGATAAAAACGGAAACGTGGTGGCTGAAACAGAAATGCCAATAAACGTTTCAGTAGGCGAACAGAAGGAATTTAGTCAATTTATAAATGTCAGTAATCCATCGTTATGGTCTGTCGATAATCCTTCGATGTATAAACTCAATTCAATCATCAAAGCCGGCAATAAAATCCTTGATCATTATGAAACACCTTTTGGTATCCGCTCTCTTGAATACGATGCCAGAAAAGGATTTTTGATTAATGGTGAACAGGTGAAAATGAATGGCGTTTGTCTGCACCACGATGCTGGTTGCCTTGGAGCTGCTGTCCCTGAGCAGGTTTGGGTACGAAGATTCAAAATATTAAAGGACATGGGTTGTAACGCTATTCGTACATCACATAATGCGATGGCTCCCGAGTTTATGGATTTATGTGACGAGATGGGCTTCCTGGTTATGAACGAACCTTTTGATGAATGGGAAGAAACCAAAACGAATACCACCTCGGCTTATCATATTTTCTTCAAAGAGAATTGGAAGGATGACCTGGTGAAATTTATTCATCGTGATCGCAATCATCCGTCAGTAGTAATTTACAGTGCCGGTAACGAAATTCCGGAACAAAGTTCGGTGCGCGGACAAGAAGTTTTAAGGGAACTCATTGATGTATTTCATGCCGAAGACTCAACCCGGCCCGTAACTACAGCAAACGACCGGATTGCCGACGATAGCAGAATGGCATTAACGCCATTTATGGAAATACTTGATGTGGTAGGCTATAACTATGTTGATCGCTGGCACGAAAGAAGAGAATTGTACTACAGTGTGGATAAAATGGACCATCCCGAATGGCTTATGATTGGCACTGAAAATTCAGGTGTAAGAGGTACACGTGGAGAATATTCGCTGGGAGGAAGCGGCAGTCGCGGCCGTTCATATACCGAATCAATGATTCGTGGTGAATTGTTGTGGAGGTTTACAGCGCTGCACGACTATGTATGTGGCGATTTTATGTGGACCGGAATTGACTATCTTGGTGAAGCTCGCTGGCCTTCAAAAGGTGCGTCTAGTGGGGTGATTGATATGGCTGGTTTTGAGAAGGATAGTTATTACTTTTATCAAAGCCAGTGGACGGATGATCCGATGATTCACATCTTTCCCCACTGGAATTGGGAAGGAAAAGAAGGAGACGTTATTCCGGTACTTGTTTACTCAAACTGCGACGCCATTGAATTATTTGTAAACGGAAAGTCTTTTGGTGAGCAGAAACTTGAGTTTCCTCGTCCCGGGAATTCTGGTGCATGGAACACCTACGATACTCCTCCGGTTAACGGAACAACAGCCGATTTACACCTGAAATGGACCGTGCCTTATGAACCCGGAACCATCAAAGCTGTAGGAAAAATAGGAGGAGAGGTAGTGTATACAACCGAAATAGAAACCGCCGGCGAGCCTGCCGGATTAAGCGTATCAGCTGATAAAACTACAATTCATGCCAATGGCAAAGATATCGTTCATCTTGAAGTTGATATTGTAGATGCCGATGGAACATTTGTGCCGGATACCGATAATGAGATATTCTTTAAAGTTGAAGGACCTGCCGAGTTAATTGGGGTTGAAAACGGAAATCAAAGAGATCTGACCAATCCACAAAGTAAAGAGAAAAGAGCATATCTCGGGAAGATCCTGGGCTACCTTCAATCAACAGAAAAAACCGGAACCGTTGATGTAGAAATTTCATCTCCGGGATTAAAAAGTACTACCATTAGCATTAAGGTGGATAAATAAGACACCCTCTAATTTTTTAGGTAGTGCTATAATATTTTGAAAAATGAAGACGAACAGAAGAAATTTTTTTCAAACCGTTGGAGTAGGAACAGCCGGGTTAGGTTTAACATCAATTTTACCTAAAACCGCTATGGCGGCACCGGATGAAACCCCAAAAAGCAAAGACCAGATTCTTTTTATTGGTGACGATATTGCAGTTGCCGACACGCAATATGGCAAAGTAAAAGGTTATATTTTAAGAGATATTAATTATTTCCTGGGGATCCCTTACGGGGCTCCAACTTCGGGTAAAAACAGGTTTATGCCTCCGCAAAAACCTGAACCCTGGAGTGATTTATTTCCTGCCGTTTGGTGGGGCGATTCGGCTCCGCAGGACATGGCAGGCAGGTATGACAATCCGTATGCTGCATTAGTCGATCACTGGAATTATTCGGAGGTAAGTGAAGACTGTTTACGATTAAATGTATTAACACCTGCAATTGCTGATGGTAAAAAAAGGCCTGTTTTGGTCTGGTTTCACGGCGGTGGTTTTACCTCCGGAAATGCGATTGAACAAGACGGTTACAACGGTGAAAATATAAGCAGAAAAGGCGACATTGTGTTTGTATCCGTGAATCATCGTCTGGGCCCGATGGGTTTTTCCGATTTATCGGGTGTTGATGACAGAAAATTTGGCGACTCCGGGAATGTGGGTGCCCTCGATTTGGTAGCAGCCCTGGAGTGGGTTCGCGATAATATCGCAAATTTTGGAGGCGACCCGGGAAATGTTACCATCATGGGGCAGTCCGGTGGTGGCTCAAAAGTCAGAACGGTTACCGGAATGCCTAAAGCAAAGGGTTTATTTCATAAAGCTGTTGTTTTAAGTGGCTATATGCAATTGTGGGCATATAAAGAAACCAGTCAAAAACTGGGCGAATACATATTGAAAGAAGCGGGTTTAAATGCAGGTGAAGTAGAAAAATTGCAACAATTACCATGGGAGGAATATAACGCTGTTGCAAATCGTGCATTTCAAAAACTTGCTTCCGAAAACAATTCAGGTGAACGTATGCGGGGATTTGCGCCTGTAATTGGCGACGAGAACTTACCTCAGGATCCATACTTCCCTGAACCAACTCCGCTAATGGAAGATATTCCAATGATAATCAGTTCAACCCGGGAAGAACAGTCTCCCAACCGGACTGAACCAGAGTTGGAGAACGTGACTTTTGAAGAAGTCGTGGAACAGGTTCGTGTGCGGGCAGGTTTCGATCCTGGATTAGGAGATAAAGCTGAAAAAGTGGTAGAAGCCTATGCAAAAGCTTTTCCCGATAAAAAACCGGTGGAAATTTGGGCAATGATAAGTGCTATCAGACAGGGTACTGTTAATCTCGCCAATTCTAAATCAAAACAAAAAGCACCGGTATATGTAGCCTGGTTCTCATGGCAACCCCCGCTGTTTAATAACCGCATGCGTGCATTCCATTGCCTTGATATTTGTTTCTGGTTTAACAATACTGATGTAATGCTGACGCACACGGGTGGAGGAAAACGACCACGCCAGCTTTCGGATAAACTTTCAGCCTCTCTGATTCAGTTTATGAAAACCGGAGAGCCAAATGGTGGTGGCTTGCCGGAATGGCCAAGGTTTACAGAAGAAAACGGAGAAACCATGGTTATTAATGATG
>DASQBW010000120.1:0-8188 GCA_035635015.1 Draconibacterium sp.
ACATGAATCAGCTGGGTGGTATCTGGCAGATCAAGGTTGACGGCGAACCAAGTCAGCGCGGCTTTTTCGATTGTGATATTCCTGCAGGAGAATCAGGTGAAATTACCATCGATTACCGTAAGCCACGCATTGATTCGAAGACCGAATGTTTGCTCGAAGTTTCGTTTGTGTTGAAGGATGATTTAAACTGGGCCCCCAAAGGGCATGAAGTAGCCTGGGAACAGTTTCCGGTTCCGGCCGACTTTTATTTTGTACAGGATATTGAAAACGAAAATCAAATTAAGGCTGTTGAAGACGACCGGTTTATCCGGATTGAAGGCGTTGACTTTAGCTATAGCATCGATAAAAATACCGGACAATTTGTAACGCTGGAATACAACAACTCGGAGTACCTCGAAAGTGGGCCTGAGTTTAAGATTTGGCGTGCACCGCTGGCCAACGATATTGATGAGTGGGGTGCAAATATGTATGCGCGGAGTAACCAAACTCCCGGGTTGGGGCGTAGTATTGACAACAAAATTCGCACCCTCGGAATGCGTAATTTAGTTCCTGAAGTGGAAGAGCTGGAGCTTATTCAGGTGCACGATGATGAGGTGACCTTAAAAATGGATGTTTTTGCCAACTCAACGCTCGATCCCGCAAGAAGGAAAGATCAGTGGTTTATGTATTCAGCATTCGAGCAAAAACAGATATGGAAGTTTAAAGCCGACGGAACCATTGAATTGGAACAGGAAATTATTCCACATGGCCCCATGCCCGATGTGTTGCCAAAAGTTGGATTGCAGTTTCAGTTGCCCAAAAGTTTTAACCACGTGCAATGGTACGGAAGAGGACCTTTTGAAAACTACCCCGACCGCAAAACCGGGGCAAAGGTTGGCTTGTACCAGTCAACTGCCGATTCAATGTACGTACCTTATATTATTCCTCAGGATTACGGCAACCGCAGCGATGTGCGTTGGTTAAAAGTGCAAAACGAAAACGAACAGGGATTGCTGATTCAAGGCGATCAGCTGCTGAATTTTAGCCTGCACAAATACGCCACCAATAACTTGTCGCGGGCCATGTATACTTACCAGTTGGAAGAGGCGCCAAATACCATTTTAAATGTGGATTACGAGGTTTCGGGAGTTGGCGGTACAGCTATCAGGCAATTGCAAAAATACCGCGTACGCCCCGATGTAAAGAAATATACATTAATGATTAAGCCGTTTTAAACCTTCCTTGCTGGATCCGATTTGTAATACATGTCTTAGTAGAGTTGATTAATTTTTTAAGCTATGGATTTTTCCGGAAATTTTCGATTAATTTGGAGTGATAAACCGGGGATAACTTATAAATGAGGGATTACGATAAACAGAGTGTTTGGTGTAAGTTACGAATCTGTAAAAGGAGCAAAAGGGAAAAGGATGCGAAAGGAATTTGAAATAAACAATGAGCATGTGAAGGCAGGCGAAAGCAAAGTTGTTCACCTTGCTTTACCATCTCTGCACTCACAATCAACAATAACAATGCCTGTACATGTGGTTCATGGTAAAAAGGAAGGACCTGTATTATTCATCAGTGCTGCCCTGCATGGCGATGAAATTAATGGCGTTGAAATTATCAGGAGAATTTTATCGCTCGATTCGATGAAGCGTATGAAGGGTACATTATTGGCTGTGCCAGTAGTTAATATTTTTGGGTTTAATGCGCATTCAAGATACCTTCCTGACCGACGTGATTTGAACCGCTCATTTCCGGGGGTGGATTCCGGATCTTTGGCAGGACGGCTTGCCAATATTTTTTTGAAGGAGGTTGTTTCTCGTTCAGATATAGGTATAGATTTGCATACAGCGGCAATAAACCGGGATAATTTTCCACAGGTTCGTGCCGACTTAAAAAATGAAAAGTTGAATGTTGTAGCCAATAAATTTGAAGCTCCGGTTATTTTGCATTCTGCACCTCCATCCGGTTCATTAAGAGCAGCAGCTGAGCAGGAAGGAATTCCTGTTATGGTTTATGAATCGGGTGAAGCACTTCGGTTTGATGAGATGTCGATCCGGATTGGAGTAAGAGGAATTTTAAATGTCATGAACGAACTGGGCATGCTGGTGAAAGCTAAGCCGGGAAAAGAAAAGTCGCCGGTAATTTTACGTTCCAGCACCTGGGTTAGAGCTTCCATTAGCGGGGTTTTACGTGCCGTTGTTGCATTGGGAGACATGGTTGAAAAAGGCGATGTAGTCGGGTACATTTCCAACCCTGCCGGTAAAACTGATGTTATTGTTGAAGCCACATCAGGTGGAATTATTATCGGCAGAACCAATATCCCGTTAATTTACGAAGGTGAGGCTTTGTTTCATATCGGAAGGTCGCAGCAAACAGCATTGTTGGAAGAGCATGTGGATACGCTGCATGATGGCACTTCATTAAACACACCTGAATTAGTGGAAGAGCCTGTAATTGTATAAAATATGCAAGGACGTTGAAGGAGAATTTGTATACCATATTATGGTTCACAACGTGTTGCCCGGCGTATTAAGTTCCAATAGCATGGTGTTAATTATTTCAGGAAAACGGATTGCATTAAATTGAACGAACAACTTATTACGCACCGGTAAGATTTGAAAAAAGCATTTAAAGTATCAATAAAAAAAGATGAACCAGGCCAATAAACTTCTTATCATTAAATTGATTCATACCCTTGTATGGGGATTTTTTGTTGCGGTAATTTTCTACATTTTGTATTCCGGTATTACAAACACGGTTAACAGGTATACATGGATTGGCATTGGCTTAATTTTCGGTGAAGGGTTGGTTTTGTTGTTGTTTAAAATGTATTGTCCGCTAACTGTTCTTGCGCGCAGATATTCGGCATCGGAAAAAGACAATTTCGATATTTTTCTTCCAAACTGGCTGGCCAGGCATAACAAATTACTATTCACAACTATTTTCGCTGCGGGCCTGCTAATCGTAATCCTGCGTGTATTACTCTAATTCCGGTGTGGATTAAGCGTTCAGCAACAGAATGAGGTCATTTGGCTATAACTATTGGTTTCAGCCAATACCGGTAATGGTGAAGTGCATGTACATGCTCCCCAATCTTTTAATACGTTTCAAAGCCGAATTAAATTCTTATCGGTTATATTCCTCGAAATAGGGTTTTAAAAACCTGACAGCTTGTGTGGCAGCCTCCATTGGTGTTGGTTTCGGAAACACTTCAACAGACAACCAGCCTTTGTAATCAGCCATTTTTAAATGTTTGAAAATATCATCGAAATCGGTATGTCCCCAGCCCGGGGCCAGACGGTTCGAATCAGCAAGATGAATATATCCTGCATGTTTAATATGTTTAGCAAGTTCGCCACCAATGGTTCTGTCTTCAATATTCATGTGAAACACATCGGGCATTAATTTTAGGTTGGGAAACCCTATTTTCTCCAGCAATTTCACGCCTTCTTCCACCGAGTTAATAAAGTCAATCTCATAGCGGTTAACCGGCTCAAGTATTATTGTTACACCCTTTTTCTCGGCATAACTGCAAAGCTCTCGTGCGACAGCTATAAATTTTGTTTCGGTTTCCACCGGATCTTTATCTCCAATGTACCCGCGCAATAAGCCAATATTTACAATCTGGCCAAAATCTGATGCCATGTCTATTAACTCCTTGTATAACTTTATTGCTTTTCCCCGCTTTTCGTCATCCGGTTCGGTAAACATATAGCCATTTTGTGCGTAAACCAGTCCGGTTGAAATACTGGAAACCTCCATATTGTTTTGAGAAAGGATGCGCGACAAATCGATATCCTTAATATCGTCGGGATGTTTTACTGCCAGCTCCACACCATCGTAACCCAACTCGGCAGCTTTTATTATCGATTCTTCAAATCCTCTTAATACAACAAAGGCTTTTGATAACGCGTCAATACTTGTAACCGTAATGGCTAATTTTATTTTTTTTGATTGATTCATAGATGTTAGTTTTAGTCTTTAATCTGTTATTTTGTTTATAGTAAGAGCTGAAAAGATGGTAAATTTTGATGATCAGGTCTCTCACATATTCTATAAGATTTTTCAGCCTAAAATGTTTAATAATACCGCTGCGATTTTAAATAAATGGGTTAAAAGTTACAGTTGCATCTGATTTATATTTAAAACCGCAACTACCGAAGCCGACGAACTGGCTATTGTAAGGGCACGGGCCAAAAGGGAAAAGGAAATCGACCACCAGGTAAAAGTTACCCGTGACCGTGCCTATACCTAATTGTAACAAGCTGCCTGCGAAATTAAAAACTGCGGCCGCTATGTTTTCTGGACAAATGAAGACCGCTTGACGTGGTATCGGAATATCTATAGGAATAAAACCTATAACAGAAATTAGTCCGATGACAATACTGACTCAGGGGAGTATAGTATTTAAGCAGAACGAGACTGCAGATTTGTTGTCTCGTTTTAGCAGGGAATTGGGTCGCAAATAACAAAATGACAGAAAACCGGCTGATTTTATCGTTCCTATATTGTGAAATGATCGTCCTACATGTGTAGGACGAGACAGATGTAATGTAGGAGATGCATTTGTCGGTTTAGGACGCCTAATTATTAGAGTTGGAGCGGTTATCTTCGGTGTAGGACGGCTAATTTGGAGCTGTGGGAGCTTTTTATTTAGCAGCAGAATGCTTACTGCCATCAGCGGATACTGTCTTTACCCTACCAACTCAGGGATCGCATTGTTTCCTGCAAATACAACTTACATTAAACTTGAACCCTCATTGGCGTAAATTTGTATTCAGTGTCTTTCACTCAAAATACCTTGAAGGTTTATAAGACAATATAATGTGGAAAAGTGACCCTTGTTGGTGCAGATTTGTAATCATAAGTGTTCGAAACCTAAGATGAATTATAAAATTGCTTTATCAATTCTGGATTTCCTCCACAAAGCACAACAATATCTTCAATCAATAGTGCTTCAATCTGGTTGGTTAATTTGATTTTCGGGATTTTATATCCTTTGTACTTGTTTGCATTTTTAAATACTGTTAGAAGTATAGCTGCAATTAATGTCATGTACAAGACATTTTGTATACCCATTTCATTACGGGAAAGAAGATGGCTAAAGTTAAGTTGTTGTTTGATAAATTTGAAAAACACTTCAATTTGCCAACGTTCTTTATAAATATGTGCTATCTCATAAACATCCAGTTCTTCAATATTTGTAAGGAAAAATAATGGTTCTCCGTTTTTAAGGGTGGTTATAAGCCGGTAAAAACCTTTTGTTGGTTTGTTTTTCCTGTCGTAAAGCTCAACTATATAATCCTTTTCAAAGACTAATTCTGATGAATCATTTATACTGAAAATCGGGTTTTCATTCAGTACCTTATAACGGATATTGGGATTTACCCTGGTAACAAACTGATATGCTTCCTGATTTAACTGCTCCAATACCACCTTGCGTGACTGTAGGCCACGGTCAAAGACTACAATATCATCGTCTTTAGTTGTATATGCCATTATTGTTTCTCCAAGTGCCATGTCTTCCGAAATATAAAGCTGGTCAGAAAAGACAGAAGCATGTACAGGAATTTTACGAAAACCCATGGTGAACTTTAAATACCTTTTGTCTCCTTTCTTATTTATTTTCATGCCATTGTTTAACAATTTAGAAGAAGCTGCAACCAGTGTGGAATCAAAAGAAATGATGTTAGATGAAGCAGGAATATTGGATTCAAACCTCTTTAAACACTCTTGAAATATGGCCTCGAAGTAGGCCGGATTAATATTGACAAGATGGTCTTTGATAGAATTGAACTTAACGCCTTGATGTACTGAGTTTGCAACCTTGGCAAAACTTATTGAATGGTAAACCTCCTCAATAACCCTATAACTGGTTTCTCGTGTTGTAAGAAAACTATAAAGCAATAACTTAAACATTGATGCACCATCGAGTTTTTTTACCTGAAAATCGACATTGTATTCCAAACTTAGCTTTTCAAGTAGTTCTTGAGGTATATAGTCAATAATTTGCCTTGCATTCACATTACAAAGCTATAATCACAACATCTGCTATTTGTCTATATTCTAGCTTCTTACCAACATATACAAGTTAATTAAACCATATTCCGAACACTTATATATATGCATTGCAAACATTAAAAGAAGTCGATGGAAATCCACTATGACTTGTCCGTTTTAAACTTGAAGCCAATTGAATGTAAGGAATAACCAGCCAAATTAGTTGTTATATAAGTAATGAGGGAGAATTGCTAAACTTGAACACATGTGAAATTTTCTAATTTTTCGTACAGCATAATATGAAACAAAAAAACGGTAAATGTTGCAACAGGCACAAGATCTAAAATGATGGATGATAAAAAACTATTTATTTCAAATATCTAATTACAATTAGCGACGGCCACCTCCGCCGAAGCCACCACCACCTCTGCCATTTCCAAACCGAGGATTAACAACGTTGTTATAAATGGATCCAAAAGTATAGGTAAATCCAAAGCCAGTATTAATCCGGTAGGTAGTGGCCCGTTCCCTCAGGTTCAAAAGCACTTCTTCATCTGATACTCCTCCTGCTGAAAGATTTATTTGGTCGCTAACCTTAGCTACGCCTCCGCGAAGATTAAAAGAAAGCCCTCTTAATATTCTGATATTTAGAAAACCATCCATTGAAAGTCTGTATTTAGAAAAATCGTTAAGGTAGTTAGTACCCTGAAGCGAAAAATTAACTGAACCCCATCGTTCCCTTACTTCGTAGGCAATATTTAATTCATGCCTTGTGAGTGTTTCCTGAGTTTCTCCGAAAATTGTAGTATCTGTATAGTTGTTGATTTCTGGTCCAATGCCGTAAAGGATTCGTAGCTGACGGTGTGTCGATTCGGAATAAGGGAACAAATTGTATTCGATTGAAGGATAAGCAGAGATTTGGTAGTCATAGTTTTGCCGGCTTGATTGTAAAAAATCAGATTTCACACCGGTAGACCAGTGTTGAGATAGACTTTTTACAACCAAAACATTCGAACTAAGCTGGCGTTCAATAGCTGTAAATGTTTCATCCACGAATTCAAAATTCGATTTTGTGTAGCGATGATTTAGTCTGGCTTCCATCTTCCAATCCTCAGTCACTTTTGTGGCACTAATAGTATTACGAATTGAAATTTCATTTCGTGTATCTTCCCATTCGTAATCCGGTTCGGTTTCAATTTCAAAAACCCAGTTATTCCATCGGTCAACGACCTCCTCTTCTTCCTGACTTACAGCTGTATATTCGATTTTAACCTCTTTGTAAATTGGAGTTCGGGCGACATATCGCATTAATCCCATTTTCAGCATATCGGTTCTTCCCTGGCGCACCTGTTCAAAAGTATCGTCGGGGCTTGATGCATAAACCAATGTGTCGGTTAAACCCCTAAATTTATCCTGGCCTACGAAAAAGTAAGTATATTCCTGTCCCCCGCTTCCGGTCGATTGATTCGTCTCACGTATATATAACTGAGCATCCTTTACATCTCTCACATAGTTAACATAGGGGATTTCACGTCGAAGGTGATTCATATCAAGTCCACGGCTATCGATAAAAACTTTCACTGCATTCTTTCGTAACGTATCCTGTGGAGGCATTATATCCTGTGACCTTGATGAAATTGCAATTGTTGTCAATGCAATTATCAATAAAATTGATGTTTTCATACAACAGATTTTAGTATGATTAGAATGGATCTATATTATATTCTGTTTTGTTATGTTTCGCTTTCACTACATGTCAGTAAAACAATATGCATTTAATTAATTTTGTCTAACTAACTGGTAGTCTGACATAAATTGTCTCGATAAGTTTAATTGGAAATGATTATTTCTTTGAAATTATACCTAAGCATTGCGGTGTATAACTGTATGGTATACTTTGGTTTTCAATCTCCGGAGTGGAGATGCAAAAACAAAGTGCAAAGGTGATGCAGGTAAGCGTGGTGATTCAACAATTCGGAGTTTTTTGAAAGAGGACTTAATTGAAGAAATGGTATCTACAACAATTCCTATTTTATTAAATGTTGGCTCTTTTTTGTTTTATAACTTGGAACCCAACTGGAATTTGAACCAATTGGAACAAAAAAACATATTTGAACCAAGTAACGCAAAACCATTATTAACGGTAAAAATTAAATACGGAATGCCAACAAGGTGGGTTGTGTATCAGATAGAATCTGTGTCA
>DASQBW010000121.1:0-1971 GCA_035635015.1 Draconibacterium sp.
TATCCGGTCTGGAATTGATAACATGGCAACCATAAATTCGTAAACTGCCGCCATGGGTCGTTAATTTTTCTACATCAAAAATTCGTAATCCGGCCATTTTAAAAACCTGGCTTACAGAATATAACGATAAATATGAGTAATGCTCGTGGTAAGCAGTGTCGAACTGTTTTAAGCGTATTAGGTTTAGCAGGTGTGGAAACTCAAGGGTAATTGTTCCTTCAGGCTTTAATGCAGCTTTTAACCCCAGTGTGAAATCATTAATATCAGGCACATGAGCATAAACATTATTACCGATAATTAAATCGGCCTGCTGGTTTTTTTGCGCAAGAATTTTGGCAAATTCCTCCCCGAAAAACTCCCTGATTACCGGAACTCCAATTCTTTCCGATTCATCGGCCGTACTATCGGTTGGTTCAATACCCAAACACGGAATTCCATGGGCCACAAAATTCTTTAATAAATAACCATCGTTTGATGCCACCTCAATTACAAAACTGTCTTTATTCAAGTTTAGGCGCTTTTGTATCATTTCGGTGTAATCCTGTGCGTGCTTCAGCCAACTGCTCGATACCGAAGAAAAATAAGCATAATCTTCAGTGAACAAATCAGTTCGGTTCGAATAATCTTCGGTTTGTACCAGCCAGCATTTGTGGCATACAAACAGTTTCAACGGAAATTCTTTATCAGGCCGGGCTAAATCACTCTGTTTTAAATAGGCATTTGAATGTGGCGCATATCCTAAATTCAGGAAAACGTGTTTTAGCTGTGTTTTGCAATGTCTACATTTCATTTCTGTATTTTTAAAAGGTTTAACAATGGAATTGTGAACGAATTCTTAAGCATTCAAATAGTTATCAATTTGCTGGTTGCAAATGGTTTGCATGTTTTTGTTGCTGTAATATGCTTTGTGCCACTCAACTATATTGTCTAAAGTTGTTTTAATATCCCATTTGGGTTTCCATTCCAATTGTGATTTTGCTTTAGAGATGTCGAGTTTTAAAGACTGTGTTTCATGTGGATGCACATTTTCATCCAGTTTAAAGGATGCATTATTGCCCCATTTAGTACATATCGCAGAAATTATCCATTCTACGTTTTTTGTTTCGGTGTCGTTTGGTCCAAAATTCCAGGCTCCGCCATATTTTGTCCCGTTGGTTAGTAATTTACTCAGTACGTTTAAGTAGCCGGTTAATGGTTCAAGTACATGTTGCCAGGGACGTATTGCCAGCGGGTTTCGTATCACAATTTCTTGTCCTTTGGAAATTGATCGGATAAAATCGGGGATGAGCCGATTTTTAGCCCAATCTCCTCCACCAATTACATTACCTGCACGAGCAGTAGCAATGGCCACGCCATGTTCTTTATAGCGTTCCTCGTTAAAGAATGAGTTTTTAAATGCCGAGGTTACCAGTTCAGAACAAGCTTTACTGTTTGAGTAAGGATCGTAACCACCAAGTCTGTCATTTTCTCTGTATCCCCATTGCCACTCTTTGTTTTCGTAACATTTGTCGGTAGTAACATTTACAATGGCTTTAACACAGGAAACGTGCTTTATTATTTCAAATAAATTTACGGTGCCCATTACATTGGTTAAATAGGTTTCAACCGGATTTTCATACGATTCTAAAACCAAAGCTTGTGCGGCCATGTGAATAATTGCATCGGGTTGAATGCGTTGAATTGTTGAATATAGTGCCTCGTAATCATTAATGTTTCCAAGGGTTGAATCAACAAAGTCATCAACATCTGCAACCTCGTACAACGACGGGGTTGTTGGTGGAGCTAAAGCAAAGCCCGAAACATTTGCGCCAATTTTGTTTAATAGTAAACAAAGCCAGGCTCCTTTAAATCCGGTGTGTCCGGTAACCAGTATCTTTTTACCTCTGAAGACATCGAGAAAAGTTGGCTTCATTAATTCAGGCATTTACGGTTTGCGTATTTTTCTTTCCGTTAACTTTTTCGGTACTATTG
>DASQBW010000122.1:0-2325 GCA_035635015.1 Draconibacterium sp.
TCTGTGCTCTGAACAATTCACTTTGAATGTGGTGGGCATCGAGTGGCAGCAACATCGACGATGGCATATGTTTGCTGTCGCAAAAAACTGTAGCTACATTATTTTCGCTGAGTTCTTCAACCAGCTTCATGGTAAGTGATATTTGCGGATGTTCGAGCACCAAAAAACCAAGATCTTCTACTGGAGCTTTTCCAATGTCCATCCCATTTTTTGCCGAAATCACCAGTTGATTACTTTTTACCGAAAGATGATAGGGATTGGAAATAAAGAGTGTTCGTTTTATCATGCTTAAATAGGATTTATTTCATTTAATATCCAGTCAAAGTTTGCGTGCTATTTAACTCGTTTTAATTCTCCTAATGGTGTTATCTTAAAGTCAACTCCTTCAATTAAGGCATTAAACTGATTATGGTTCATTTTTCGTTGTGCCTTATAATTTTCGTTTTTTTCAAATATTCCATCTTGAGTTTTTAGGTCAGATGCAGAAATTGCCTCTTGATGAAAGCGCATTACAATTGTTGCATATTCATCAATCTTGCCGGAAGGACGAACAATCCTTTGAGTACTCAATCCAACAATCTTATATAAACGCCTTTTTACGTCTTCTTTCGAAATATCCCAAACCTCTTCTGGCGATTCTTCCCAAAGAATAACCATGGTTCCAACTTTTATAATTGACTTAAAGGGTACTTCCACTTTCCCTGAAAGTTTTTTCTGAGGGAATAAACTATCGGCCTCACCTAAATCTTGTGCTTTTAAAATATCGTGAACTGAAAGTTTAAAAAACTCTCCGGCCTGCATATTATTTACAAGTTCGAAATCGCGTTTTATTTTTCCTTTCCTATCCTTACCCTCATAAATTGCCATCATGTAATTCGCATCGTTAGCAACATGATAATGCTCTTTGTATTCTTTTTTGCTTTTAGTTGATTGATCGCGCTGAGACTTAATATGCAATGGGTTGGTAACCGTTGGCTGATATAACCTAACCTTTTTAATAGGAACAGGTGCCCCATTTTTATTTGGCAAACAGTATAGTTCAGTAATCCGCTGTTTTAGTTGTGCAATTTCAATATCAATACCGGCTTCTTCGCTTTCCTCAGCTTTTTTGCGTTGTTTTAAAAAGCCATCAATTTGTTTTTGTAGTTCTTTTTCCTGTTTTCGCGCATTATCAACAATCTCCCGTACCCTGTCGTCAACAATATTTTTAATGGCCGAATCTTCCAAACCATCAAGCGATTTTCGCACCACATATTTTATTTGCTTTTCAGCTTCGCCTTTCTTATTGACGACTTCTCGTTCTATGGCTCCATAAAAAGTATCTTTATGAAGACTGCCCCGCACACTATCGCCTTTTAAATAGATTGGTTCGCCATTTTTGTTGTATTGAATTTTTCCCCGTTTCCGCAATTTCTTTTTGCTTTGCTTAGGTAAATTATCGGGCGTATAATGCGAAACCAGAATTTCCTTTTCAACTTCTTTTACATCTTCGGTAAATGTTGGCCAGGGTTTATCTATTTTGGGTTTAGCGTCATATCCACGTTCAAAAGCATCTTCACTGTCGTGGTAAAACTTAGCCAGGGTTTCATAGTTGCTTTTATCCATACATGCAATAGTAATAGCATCAATACAATGATGAATATGGTTTACACGGGCTTTTTTAGTGTAATTATCCTGCAAACCCCACATTTTTCGGAAATCGGCAACAGTATTTCCTTTTACTGTATAAACCTTCGGGAAAACAGTTTTCAGGTAAAGCCGCGAATATTTGGTAATAATGCCAATATCAACCATCTGGCTGTTTTTAAAACCTTCGGGCACTTCTTCCATTGTAAAACGCTTGTATTTATTTTGCCAGTAATTACGCTCGGCAATTAGTTTGTGCCTGCTTTGTATTGCACGATTTTTTTGAGCCTTATCTACTGCACCTTTCGACTGGCGCACTGCTTTATTAATCTCGTTATTTAGTTTTTCAATTTCCTTCTCCCAATGGGCAATACGGACTAATATCTCAGCATGATTTGACAATTCATAGGGTATCTTATTTTTCTTCACACTTCGGTTAAACTTATTTTCGCAAAGTGTTTTGTTTACCTGCGAATTGTCGTACGACTGGCTGCGTGGTATAGTATGTTCAATGTCGTATTTCGGGTCGGACCCCAGAAATTCGTCGAGGCCGATTGTATTTCCGGTATATAAACAAATATGCTTCTGCTCTTCCCACAACTGATATTTCAAAATTTCATCTTCCGAAGGTTCGTAATCGGCTGAAAAATGTTCCTTAATTTTTGCCGAATATTCCTTCCGAAGTTTCTCCCGATCATC
>DASQBW010000123.1:0-3628 GCA_035635015.1 Draconibacterium sp.
CAACAATAAAAACTGAACAACTACCATTGTCACAAAATAAAAATTTCCCAGCCCCATTATTGCCGGAATTGCAGCCAGCAATGTTACTGCGGGAACAATACGAATTAACCATTTCACCAGGTCGGAACCTTTTAACCCGAGCTCCATTTCCGACCAGTTACGAATTTCGTTGTATTGTACTGCAGTTTCCTGAAAGAGGCTCCCTTCGGTTAAAAAGCTGAGCCGCCACAAAGGCATTTCTGCCAGTTCTTTTATGGCTAACTGACGTTGTTCTATTTCTTCTTTTTCCTTTAACGGCTTTTTCAACCAACTGGCCAAAAGCTGGCGGCCTTCCACTGTAGAGGTGCGGTTTAAATACTGATACAATGATCCTTTCCCAAACAGATCAAGATCGTACGCAAAAGAATGCTCCACATCCAGAAACTCTTCGCCTTCATCAAAATGCAGAAATGAATGCTCCAATGCTTTTAACTCGTCCTCCAGCAATTTCTTTTTAACAGTAAGTGTTTGTTTTAATTTTTCATGACGCAGATTTCTTTTTACCAGGGAAAAAAACAGCACAATTAAAGGGAGAGTGCTGTACAGCGTGCTGATCTCCCAACCTATGATTATAAGTGGTAAAAATATTCCAATAAATGCAGCGAAACGATACCATGCAAAACGTTTTACTTTCGCCGAAACGCTGTTTAAATAATTGGTATAGAACGAAAGTTTTTCGGAATAAAGTCGGGACGGTTCGTTCATTTATAGAAGTTTATAATGACGAAGAATAAAAACAGCAATAACAAAAGTGGTTACCAATACAGAAAACACCAAAACGATAATTCCGGCTTGTTTTGCTGAAAGTGCTGTTTTTTCAATCTTTGGAGAACGACCAAAAAAGAAATGGTTTTCTACAAACATCATCAACCGGAACAAGCCCCATCCAATCAGCCAACCTACAAGACCGCCACAAATAAGGTCGAGCGGATAATGCACGCCTACATAAATACGTGAATAACAAAAAATAAGCACCCACGACAGCATTACAAAATAAAAGGTCCGATTTTTAAATATCCGGGAAACAAGCACTAACATTGCCACCGAATTAGCAGCATGAGCCGAGACAAAACCATACGGCCCACCCTTACCCATTACCTCATGGACAAAATGTCTGATGACCGGATCGTGAACCGGGCGAAAACGCTGAAATGAATCTTTTATTAAATTTGAAAATTGATCGGTTACCGTTATTAAGAGCGCCAAAGCAATTAAAACCAATAGTGTCTTGGTTCGATAATTTTTTACGATATAAAACATTATGCTGGCAAAAAACGGGATCCAGATTTCCTGGCGTGTAACCATCACCATAATAGGATCCCAAAAATCGTTATGCAAGCCATTCAAGAATAAAAATAAATCCTGATCCAGCTCCAGTATGCGCTGCAATAAATCCATTAACTATTTAATATTTCCCAAATCCTGTCTTTTAACTGCTGCACATTTTTACCTGAAACCGACGAGAAAAACATGTGCGGAATTTCGCCCAGTTCACGGCTGATTTCCTGCATCAGTTCTTCATCCAGCATATCGGCTTTACTGATTCCTAAAAATCGTTGTTTGTCCAACAGCTCAGGATTATATTTTTCTAATTCGTTGAGTAAAATCTTGTATCCTTTGAGGTGATCTTTGCTATCTGCCGGCACCATAAATAACAACATTGAGTTGCGCTCGATATGCCTTAAAAAACGAAGTCCCAAACCTCTGCCTTCGTGCGCTCCTTCAATAATTCCCGGAATATCGGCCATAACAAACGAACGATGTTCGCGATGTCCTACAATTCCCAGATTTGGTACCAGAGTGGTAAACGGGTAATCAGCAATTTTTGGTTTTGCAGCTGAAACTACCGACAAAAGTGTTGACTTTCCTGAACTCGGAAATCCAACCAATCCAACATCAGCAAGTACTTTCAGTTCCAAAATCTTCCAGCCCTCTTCCCCTTCCTCTCCGGGCTGAGCATAGCGGGGAGTTTGGTTTGTTGATGTTTTAAAATGGTCGTTACCCAAGCCTCCACGACCACCTTTTAGCAGAATTTGCTGTTCGCCATGTTTGGTAATTTCAAACAAAAATTCTCCGGTCTCCACATCGCGAGCTACCGTTCCAAGCGGCACTTCTACATAAATATCCTCTCCATCGGCACCCTTACTGCGTTGTTTACCTCCGGGTTCTCCATGCCCGGCTTTAATGTGTTTGCGGAATTTCAAATGAAGCAGGGTCCACATTTGCTCATTACCTTCCAGTATTATGTGGCCGCCGCGACCACCATCGCCGCCATCGGGACCACCTTTGGCAACATATTTTTCGCGGCGTAAATGCGCCGAACCGGAACCTCCGTTACCCGACTGACAATGAATTCTTACGTAATCAACAAAATTGGTTTCAGCCATCTGATTTTTCCTGCTTGTTATTTGCGCGAATATATAAAAAGTGAGAAACCTGCACGACGGCACACTTCTCACTTACGCATATCAATATTATAATTTTTCTGCAACTTCTTTTAAACGGCCTGCAATTTCCTCAATGGTTCCCATTCCGTTTATATCGAAATGTTTACCCTGCGGCTTGTAGTACTCAATTAATGGAAGTGTTTTTTCGTTGTAAACAGCAATACGGTTTTCAATGATTGACTGGTTTTGATCATCAGAACGACCGGAAACCTTTCCGCGGCTTAACAATCGATCAATCAATTCCTGCTTTTCAACCTGCAGACACAGCATACCGGAAATTGGCGTGCCGTTATCGTTTAACAACACATCCAACGCTTTTGCCTGATCAACGGTGCGAGGAAATCCGTCGAAAATAAAACCTTTAGCGTCTTTATTGCTATCAAGTTTACTTTTTATCATTCCTATTACCACTTCATCGGGTACCAATTCTCCTTTATCCATGAAACTTTTGGCTTCTTTTCCAAGTGTTGTTCCATCGGCAATTTCGCTTCGCAGCAAATCACCAGTCGACAAGTGAATTAATCCAAATGATTTAATAAGAAATTCGGCCTGGGTTCCTTTTCCTGCCCCCGGAGGGCCAAACAATACGAGATTAAGCATAATTTTCTGGTTATATTTTTATTTAACTACTCTATAGATATCTATCAGGTTTCTGCCAAAGCCATCGTAGTCGAGTCCGTAACCTACAATAAAATCATTCGGGATTTCTATTCCCACATATTTCAAATCTACCTCCTTTTTTAGCGCATCGGGTTTTAGTAATAAGGTTGCAACCTGTACTTCCTTTGGATTCATTTTTGCCAATTGATCCTGAATATTATTGATGGTAATTCCGGAATCTACAATATCTTCCAAAATCACAACAGTGCGCCCTTCAATTTTTTCGTTTAGCCCGATCAATTGCTTTACCTTTCCGGTTGTTGAAGCGCCCTGGTACGATGCCAGTTTTACAAACGAAATTTCCGATTCAACAAAGTTGATCCGTTTATATATTTCGGCTGCAAACATAAACGAACCGTTTAGTATACAAAGAAAAAGCGGATCTTTGCCAGCCAACTCTTTATTCATCGTTTCAGCCATTTGTTCAACAACCGAACGTATCTTCTCGTAAGGAATAAATATCTCAAATTCTTTATCCAGAA
>DASQBW010000124.1:0-8529 GCA_035635015.1 Draconibacterium sp.
AGCCGGATGAAACACCATACACCATTTTTACTCCGTATAAGAAAAAATGGCTTGAAAACTTTGACGCAAATCCAATAAAGGAAGAACAAACAATCAATTCAGGGAGCTTTTACCCTATTGACAGTTCGCTGCCTTCATTAAATGAACTTGGATTTCAAAATTCTGCAGTATTGGTAAAAGATTACGACCTTTCGGTTGTACCGGATTATAATAAAACCAGAAATTTTCCGGCATTGAGCGGGACAAGTAATCTAAGTGTTCACCTGCGTTTTGGTACCGTTAGTGTCCGGCAAATTGTAAAACAGATTGAGAAACAATCACCTGAATTTTTGAGCGAACTTATTTGGCGCGAATTTTTTATGCAAATCCTTTACCATTTTCCCCGGGTGGTTAACGAGAATTTTAAAACCAGGTACAATGGAATTGTATGGCGAAACGATGTTAAAGAATTTGAGCGTTGGTGTACTGGAGAGACGGGGTACCCGATTGTTGATGCGGGTATGCGGGAATTAAACCAAACGGGACGCATGCACAACCGCGTGCGGATGATTACAGCCAGCTTTTTGTGTAAACACCTGCTTATAGACTGGCGCTGGGGCGAAGCGTATTTTGCCAAGAAACTGCTCGATTTTGAGCTTTCATCAAACAATGGCAACTGGCAGTGGGCAGCCGGAACAGGTTGCGATGCTGCACCATACTTCCGTATTTTTAACCCAACAGAGCAGGTTAAAAAGTTTGATAAAAACCATGAGTATATAATAAAGTGGGTACCCGAATATCAGGACCGGTTATACCCTACACCAATGGTCGACCATAACCTGGCACGAACCCGAGTGCTGGAAACATACAAAAAAGGAATCTCAAGACACTAAGTGAAATCAAAACAAACAGGAGAAATACATGCATTTCAATAATTTATTCATTCACCTTACCGATAAGATATGTGTTGTGAAAATAATTTAGAATGACACCTGATTCGTAAAAATTATATTGTTTTTCTTTTCAGCATCTCACAAAAGGCATACATTCGTATTTACATTCTTCATATCGAATAATTCAAAGCAAAAATATGAATACTGAATCCAACTTGACCAATGCATCAATACCTACAGTAGACAACACAGGTAAAACTGACTCCGGTTTAGAGTTAACATATGAGATAAAAACAGACCTGCACAAGGCCGGAAAATGGAGCCAGTTTTTGGCTATCATGGGTTTCATCGGATGTGGATTTATGGTAATTGCCGCTATTGGAATGAGCATTGCAATGACCTTTGTCCCAATAATGTCAACAGAATTTTTTCCATTTCCACCATATCTTTTCAGTTTATTTTATCTGCTGATTGCCGGTATTTATTTTGTACCAATATTGTACCTCTTCAGATTCTCGATAAGTATAAAGCAAGCCATTACATTAAACAATCAGTCGCAACTATCAAAAGCATTCGCCAATCTTCGGGCGCATTATAAAACTTTCGGTATAATAATAATTGTTCTGTTATGCCTTTATCCTATTCTAATGGTTTTAATGATTGTTTTTGGCTTTATGGCGGGCATGGGCGGCAATACCGGCATCCCCATGTAATTTATTTTATACGCATCATTGCGGAAGCCTGCAACCGATAAAAGATTTGAGTTTCCATTTATTTATTACATTTGAAAATCAAGCAATACTTACCTGATGAGAATTAAAACATTACTTACCATATCTTTTTTAGCACTTACATTATTTTCGTGTACAACTTCTGAGAATAAAGATCTTTTCCCGGATGGGACACCGATTCCTGACTGGTTCTCGGACACAACAAAAATTAACCTAAGCATGTTAGGTAAACAGTTCGTCATAAGCAACTACGGAGCTGTGAACGACAGTAATCTATTACAAACCGAATTCATTCAACAAACGATCGATGATGCAGCAAAACAAGGAGGTGGAGTTGTAGTTATCCCCAAAGGAGTTTACCTAAGCGGAGCCTTGTTTTTTAAACCAAAAACATCACTTTATCTCGAAGAAGGTGCTGTTTTAAAAGGATCGGATAATATCGAAAACTTTCCTCTAATGCCTTCAAGAATGGAAGGACAAAACCTTGATTATTATCCTGCCCTTGTAAATGCTTATGGTGTTGATAATTTTAGCATTTCGGGGAAAGGAACAATTAATGGCAACGGACTAAACTATTGGAAAGCTTTTTGGCAGCGCCGTCGTGAAAACCCGGATTGTACCAACCTGGAAGTTTCGAGGCCGCGATTGGTTTTTATACAACACAGTAATAATGTACAGCTACAAGATGTAAAACTGATCAATTCCGGATTCTGGACAACACATTTATATAAATGTAACAAAGTAAAAATTCTAAATACTTACACCTATTCTCCGTACCAACCAATTAAAGCACCAAGTACCGATGCCATCGATATTGATGCTTGTTCGAATGTACTGGTTAAGGGCTGCTACATGTCGGTTAACGACGACGCAATTGCTTTAAAAGGAGGCAAAGGACCACAAGCAGATAAGGATGCGAACAATGGCGAAAACACCAACATCATTATCGAAGACTGTGAATTTGGTTTTTGCCACTCCTCCTTAACCTGTGGTAGTGAATCCATTCACAACAGGAATATTATAATGCGCAATTGTATAGTAAGTGAAGCAACAAGGTTATTATGGTTAAAAATGCGTGGAGATACACCTCAAAAATACGAATACATTACTGTTGAGAATATAAAGGGGCAAGCACGCAGCATGATCTATGCAAAACCATGGACACAATTTTTTGATTTAAAAGGACAAACTGAACGTCCGATTTCGTATGGAGAAAACATTACCCTGAGAAATATTGAATTAAAATGTGACGTTTTCTTCAACGTCAACACCGATGAGGATAATAAGCTTTCCAACTTTTTATTCGAAAACCTCACAATAGTCGCAGAAGACGCGTCTATTAATAAATATTTAATAAAGGATTTCACGCTAAACAACGTTATCGTTAATGGAAAACAGATTGACTGAAAAAATATAAATTCAGGATAGTACCCGCAAATTTAATTTTAGAGTTTAACGATTATATTTTATCTGCTTTTCAATATTTTATACATGTTAATCTTTATTCAGTTATTATTCAATATTATCATTAGCATGCTATATTAGTATGCAAATGCCCAAATTGTTAAAACCTGCTAAAAGCACGCCAAGTAAACGGAAATGAGGCAATATTTTGGCTTTTCCATATTGAGGATTACTACTTTTTTCTATCTTTATCCCAAATTATTATAACAATCTAAACCTATATCAATATGTCCGATGTACACAATACCGTAGTACAATCTCATTAATTAACAAGCGAACGTTTAGAAATGTACTGAAAATATATTCAGTGGCATTGCTATGCTTTGGAAAAAATATTGATGCAATAATGAGTAGGAAAAAGATGAAAAAAATTATTTAAATAAATTTATACAAATTAGTAATTAATCAAAAACAGGAGAAAATCTTATGAAGAAGAATCGTCTATTAGTAATTATTGGAATGGCACTCGTTTTACCTGCCGCGATGATGGTCATAATGGCCATGTCGGTGAGTAAGCGTGATGCGATACCTGCAAGGCCGGAAGGTCCTTGCGACATCTATGCCGAAGATGGTGCACCTTGTGCGGCAGCTCACAGTACAACGCGTGCGTTATATGCATCATACAATGGCCCGTTATACGAGATTATGCGTCAGTCTGATGGAAAAAAATTAGACATTGGTGTTGTTCAGCCAAGTGAAGGAGATCCGGGTGGATATGCAGATGCTGCAGCTCAGGATGAATTTTGTGCAAACACGTATTGCTGGATTACTACATTATATGACCAATCTGAATACGGCAACGACCTTAAACAAGCACCTCGTGGTGCATTTATAGGACCTTCTTTGGGAGGATTCAATAACGTACCACTGGCAGATATGGCACCGGTTACATTAAACGGACATAAAGTTTATGGTATTTTTATTGTTCCTGACATGGGGCTTCGTTGGAACGACCCAACCGGAACAGCTGTTGACGACCAGGCTCAAGGACAATACTGGGTAATTAACGGACACCATTTTAACGATGGTTGCTGCTTTAACTATGGTAATGTTGAAACCGACAGCCGCGATGATGGCGATGGCACCATGGAATCAACATATTTCGGTAATGCCAGCCTTTGGTATTACGGACATGGCCAAGGCCCATGGATTATGACTGACCAGGAAAATAACCTTGTTGGTTGTGTAAATCCTGATCCTAACGATAAATATTGCGAAGATCTGCCAAGTGTTTCATGGCGTTTTGTTACTGCAACAGCCGATGGCGAACCAGGACACTGGAGAACAATGGGCGCTGATGCACAAGCTGGTGCATTGCAAACAATGTACGATGGAGGTCGTATTGTAAATGAAAGATTCTCAGATGGTACAAGTAGCTACGATCCAATGCGTAAGCAGGGTGCTATTGTTCTTGGTAACGGTGGTGACAACAATAACTACTCGCAAGGAACATTCTACGAAGCTGCAATGACAACTGCAGGAACTTTCCCATCGAAAGAAACCAACCAAAAAATTCAGCAAAATATTGTTGAAGCATCCTATGCAGTAGCACAGGTAAGTATTGCTCCTTCGTCTCAGTCGGAAACACCTCCTAGACTGCAAACATTTGCACCAAATACCACTCAAAACACTACTGTAACATTTACAAACACCACACAAACTGCTGTTGATGACCTTAAAATGAGCATCGATGTTCCTAACGGATGGAAAGCAGTTGTTTCTGGTTCTGGTGAAACAGTAAAAAAATTCTCTGAGCCAATTGAACCGGGAGAAAGCGTAAGCGTAATCTTTAGGGTAACTTCAGGCTCTGAAACTATGAATGGAGACATACAAGGTAAAGCTACCTGGACCAACCCAATTAATGGCTGGGCACAAACTGAAGTAGCCATTGAAAAAGTACGCAATGTAAGCCCGGTAAAAATCAACGAATTTGCAATTGGTAGTGGCGAAAACCTAACCAATAGTTTTATCGAACTGTACAATGCAGGCGAAAGTGATGTTGATATTTCAAACTGGTCGTTAACGCATCACCAGGCAGAAATGCCGATTTTCTCATCGATTAATGTTCCTGCCGGAACCAAGCTTGCAGCACACGACTTTTACTTATTCGGTCTGTCAACTTCAGGATTGGCTGTTCCAGCTGAAAAAGGAGAATCTACCATTTATGTAAGAAGTACAACCGGAATGTCGGTTGGTGATGAAATTGAGATTGGTACCGGATCAAATAAAGAAACCAGAAAGATTGCCAGCATCTCAAATCCAAAACCAAAAGAAGAGGTAGCAGCATCGACTGACAGAATGAGTAGCTATGGTTACCGTGATCCTGAACCGGGAAGAGCTACAACAGTATGGCAACCGCTTCCTGAAGGACCGGTAATTACTATTCCTAAAGGTTCTACCAGCATTCCTGTGGAGAGTGTTGTTAATTTTGAAGTGGGTCAGAAAATGGCTATCGGTTATGGTAGCACATATCCTGCTGTAGCACGCGATATCGAAAAATACGAAGTAGTTACTGTTACTGAAATAGGTAAAAAAGGTACACAAGCCTGGTTATCTGCTGATGCAAAAGCTGGTGACAAAACCATTTATGTATCTTCTACTGCAAACATTACTGCTGGTGATAAAATAAGACTTGATATTGACAGTAAAGGACACGGTATTGAGTGGGTTACTGTAAAGAAAGTTGGAACACCATCAACACGTAACTCCTTTAATGGTCCGTTAGCCGAAGAAGAACTGGGAACAGGATTGGAATTGACCAAAAAATTAAAATTCGACCATTCTGCAAACATGCCTTATAGTGTATGGGGTACCGGAATCAGTTTTGAACCAGCTACTCAATTCGAGCATTCAAGTAACGAACCTGTTCTGGCACTTTGCTTTTCTTTAACTCTTGATGAACCATTATCAAAATCTCACGCTATTGATGATGTTGTACTTGATGCAAAAGTAACTACTGCCGGTTACCAGGGAGCACGTGAAGCTGACCAATTGTTTGGAGGTCCTGCTCTATCATTCTTTACAGGTAATATGGTATTGCGCGATGCCGATGGCAATGTAGTTGATGGCCTTAACTATGGCGAAGTTACTGATCCATGGGCTTCAGAAGGTTTTCACGAATTTTCTGGTGCCGGAGCTTTGGGTTGTTATACCGAATCTCCAGCTATGAGTGGAGGTACTAGCAGCAGAAACTCTACTCCTGCTAGTCTGCCTAATAGAAGTACTGGTCGATTCCCTGATGGAACTGATAACGATAGTAACTGTGATGATTTCAAAATGCCAAAAATGGCAACCGTCGCTTTAGATGCCAAAGCAGGATCTGACAATATTAAAGTAAGCAGTACTGCTAACTTTGAAATTGGAGAAAAAATTGTGGTTGGTCTTAATGGCGAAGCTGCAACAATTACAATTGTTGGAACTGCCGGTGGAACAACAGTAACTACTGCCGCCAAAGCAGGAGAAACAATTATTCCTGTTGAGAGCATTGCAGGATTTAGTGCAGGTCAGACTATTACTGTTGGAAGTGGTGCAAACCAGGAATCTGTAGTGGTTGCTTCTGTTACCACCAGACGCTTTTTCTGGGGACGTCCTAACAACACAGATGGACCAACTACTTACATTACAGTTACTGAACCTCTTGCCAAACAACACAATGTGGGCGAACAGGTTGCAGGTTCTGGTCTTACATTCTCTAAAGCTCTAACAAAGGCGTACAAAACTGGTGATCAGATTGCGAGCAGCATTCCTACACCAGGTGCACCGAACCAGTTTTAATAAACCTTAATGACAGGATTGTCTAGATTTTATTAAAATCATTATATTGCTCCGCAGATCAGAATTTAATTTTGATCTGCGGAGTTTTTTTATTCTAAAACTATTGAAAACAAGAACTATGGATATCTACTCACCTAAAATACCCTTTTACAAGAAATGGCCCCGATGGCAATGGATGATGTTAGGATTAAATTTATTAGCGCTTATTTTAGGTGCGATATTAAGCTGGCATTCACTTGCAGGAGGATCTATGGCCGGATGTGGTGGCGGAAGCCCCTGCGACCAGGTACTAAGTAGCAGATGGTCGTTAATTGCCGGGATATTGCCGGTTAGTGGATTGGCATTGGGAGCTTATCTTGCTATACTTATGTCCAGTTTCTTCATCGGTTCTGAAACCGAAATATCGCTCCGGCGTTTGGTTTGGAGCATTATGGTATTTCTGAGTGGTGCAATTGTCGGAAGTGCAATCTGGTTTACGATCCTGCAAAAATGGATCATCGGTCAATTTTGCATTTACTGCATGACAACTCACATCACTGGAGTAATACTTGCAGTTCTTATAATTACAAGGGCAATTAAAGAACGAAATAAACATAACAAAACAGAAGAACCTGTTTTAAAGCCTAATCGTGTCGTTGTTTTAACAATTGTGGGAATGGTTTTGGCAGGAATAATGGCTGTACTGCAATTCAGCTTCACTCCTTCAGCCCAAACAACACAGAGTGAAGAATCACAAAATACACTTCTCGAAATCGATTACAGTAACGCTCCGATTATTGGCTCACCTGATGCCGAAAATATTGTAACATTGCTGTTTGATTACCAGTGTGCTCACTGCCAAAAGATACATTTTATGCTTGGCGAAGTGGTACGTCAATATGAGGGGAAACTGGCTTTTGCACTATGTCCAACCCCACTGGAAAACAGCTGTAATCCTTATGTTTCATCCAATAAAACAGCATTCATAAACTCATGCGAACTCGCAAAAATCGGACTCGCTGTCTGGCGTGCTAATCAGGATGCATTTACAACATTTGAGACCTGGATGTTCACCTACGATAGTGGTAATACCTGGAAAGCCAGAAGCCCGGAAGCAGCAATCCAAAAAGCAATTGAATTGGTTGGAAAGGAAAATTTCGAAGCAGCTTCGTCTGATCCGTGGATTGAGAAATACCTACAAACAAGTGTACGAATTTTCGGACAAACTATTCAAGGAGGCCGAGCTGCTATTCCAAAAATGGTTTATGATTCCAAATGGCTTATTCCGGAGCCCTACAACGCTGATGACCTTGTTACGATATTACAAAACAGCCTGGGTGTTCCAACCCCTTAAAAATGGCAAACCTGATGTATAGAGCATGAATCATTTTATTCTAATTTAAGTGAAATACTGTTTTTATCAGTTTGATATTCTAGGAAAACATAATCTTATAAGATTAGATGGATTCATTTAAAGAAAAACGGAACATTATACTATGTTCCGTTTTTTGACCAGCAATATCAAACAAACAGACGGCATTTTGATTAATCTTATCGAATCTAAATAAAAATACAAACTTTCAAAAAAGGCAACAGACATACTAACACACTAATTATCTAAGCATTACCTATTTTCCACAAAATATATACAATAATATTTTAGTGATAATAAATGGTTTACAAAAATTAATATCTATTAAACCCTAATT
>DASQBW010000125.1:0-12152 GCA_035635015.1 Draconibacterium sp.
CTATAAGTTAGTTAGCGCAAGTGAACGCTCAGCTGGCGATGGTAGTAACAATTAAAACAAGAAGAAAATGGAAAAAGCAAAATTTATAAAAAATCCGGTGGTTAGCGAACCGGTTTGGAAGCGAATGATTGTAGAGTCGAATGTGCCGGAAAGCCTTTCGCCACTTCGCGAACTCTCAAAAAACCTATGGTGGGTTTGGAATACCGAAGCACGCGAGTTGTTTGAAATTATTGATGCAGAAATCTGGGAAGAATGTGCACATAATCCGATTGTTATGCTCGATCAGGTTGGGTACAGCCGGTTTAAAGAACTGGAAAATGATGAAATGTTTGTTGCCAAAATGCATCAGGTTAATGAGAAATTTGTGCAGTACCTTAACGAGAGGAAAGGATTGGGCAAGCCTGAGATTGCGTATTTCAGCATGGAGTACGGATTGCATGATAGCTTAAAAATATTCTCCGGAGGTTTGGGGATTTTAGCCGGCGACTACCTGAAGGAAGCTAGCGATATGAAAGTAAACCTCGTGGCGGTTGGTTTGCTGTATCGTTACGGGTATTTCAAACAAACTCTTAATTTGCATGGCGAACAGATGGCTGTTTACGATGCACAACAGTTTTCAAAAATTCCGGTTCAGCCTGCTCTTGATGCAAAAGGAGAATGGGTAAAAGTTGAAGTTCAATTTCCTGGCAGAAACATTATTGGGCGTGTTTGGCAAACGAATGTTGGCTCGGTTAAACTCTATTTGTTGGATACCGATCATCATGAAAATAGCGATGCCGACCGTTTTGTTACCCACCATTTGTATGGTGGCGACAACGAAAACCGTTTAAAACAGGAGATGTTGCTTGGATTGGGAGGAATTCAGGCACTCAATAAACTTGGCTGCAAAGCAGATGTATATCATTGTAACGAAGGGCATGCTGCCTTTATTGGAATTCAGCGTATTGCCAACTTAATGGCCGAAGAAAACCTTTCGTACTCCGAAGCGAAAGAAGTGGTAAATGCATCAACCGTTTTTACAACACACACGCCGGTTCCCGCAGGACACGATTCATTTCATAACGACCTTTTCCGGCATTACATGGATTATTTCGCGGCTAAATTAGGATTGAGCTGGGAAGAGTTTGAAATGTTGGGAAAAGCGAGGGCTGAAGAAGATCATTTTAACATGAGCTACCTGGCCAGTAACTTGTCGCAGGGCATTAACGGGGTAAGTATGTTACATGGCGACGTAAGTAAAGCCGTACTGAAAAATTTATTCCACGGGTACCTGGAAGAAGAACTTGAAATAGGGTATGTAACTAACGGAGTTCACTATCCAACATGGACAGCCCAGGAATGGAAAGATGTACACAAAAAATATTTTGGAGAGGATTTCCCGGGCAATCAACTGGATTTTGATGTATGGAACAATATTTATAATGTTCCCGATCATGAAATATGGGAAGTACGTAAGAAACTTCGTCAAAAGTTAATCAACTACATCAAACAACGCTTCTCTGATAACTGGATTCAACGTTCCGAGAATCCGAAACTGATTACCGAAATACTGGGCAAACTAAATCCAAATACACTTACCATCGGATTTGCACGCAGGTTTGCTACGTACAAAAGAGCACATCTTTTGTTCCGCAACCTCGATCGTTTGGCAAAAATTGTAAACAATCCCGATTGTCCCGTGCAGTTTATATTCTCAGGCAAAGCTCATCCTGCCGATAAAGCCGGGCAGGATTTAATTAAGCATATTGTTGAAGTATCAAAACGTCCGGAATTCAGGGGAAAAATCCTTTTTGTTCAGAACTACGACACGAATCTTGCAAAAATGTTGTTGCAAGGGGTTGATGTTTGGATGAATACCCCAACCCGTCCGTTAGAAGCATCGGGTACGAGTGGGGAAAAAGGTGTGATGAACGGAACCTTACATTTCTCCGTTCTCGATGGCTGGTGGGTTGAAGGTTATCAGAAAGATGCCGGTTGGGCTCTGCCTGCCGAACGTGCTTATGATGTACAAGACTTTCAGGACGAGTTGGATGCCGAGACCATCTACAACATTTTAGAAGAAGAAGTGGTGCCGGCTTACTATAACCGCAATCAGTACGACGTTCCTGAACAATGGGTTGGCTACCTGAAGAATACGCTGGCAAAGGTTTCTCCAAAGTTTACCACAGCCCGGATGATGCGCGATTACCACGACCGTTATTATCATCCTCAGTTGGAAAGATCGCAGCGTGTTATTGCAGATGGATTTAAACTGGCGAAAGAATTAGCAGCCTGGAAAGCCAAGATGGCTTCAAAATGGGATGAGATAGAGGTGAAGAACATTGAAATAATCGATGGTATTGCGCACACAATGATAATGGGCGATAAATACCCGGTAAAAGTATCGGTCGATTTAAAAGGATTAAAACCTGAGGAAGTGGGGCTTGAACTGGTTATTACAGAAAGTGATGACGAAGGACAGGATAAAATTGTTGATGTTTTTGAATTTAAACCTGAGAAATGTGAAGGAACCGGATGCAATTATACACACACCATTCTACCCGATCATCCGGGATCGTTCTCGTACAGTTTCAGACTGTATGCAAAACATCCTGAATTGCCACATCGCCAGGATTTCAGATATATTAAATGGGTCAGCTAATCTTTTCCCAGCAAGTTAGAGAGATTATATATTAAATTGAATATGAAAAAGGTGCCGGCAACGGCACCTTTTTTTGTTTTGTACAGACGGTACAATACCTGATCATTCAGATGAAATTCAGATTTAGTAAACGCAACAAAAGTTTCAAAATCCAAACATTCCTAAAATTGTTGTATTGGTCATTTTTACATTTCGGGTAATCTATTATTTTTACCAAAAATCATTTACCTTATGAAAAACGGGAAAAATATTGGTAATAAGATTAAGGATTTTCGTGAGTTTAGAGAAATTTCACGTAAAGATCTGGCCATACAATCAAATCTCGATGAAGCACAGTTACAACTGATTGAAGAAGGAGGCAATGTCCCTTCTTTAGGGACTCTGATAAAAATATCGCGTGCTTTTGGTGTGCGTATTGGTACATTTCTCGACGACCAGGAAAGCATTGGCCCTGCCCTGGTAAGAGCCGGAGAGGCAGAGAAGAGCCTGAGTTTCTCAACGAAAGATGACAGCAGCCGCGAACACCTGAACTTTTTTTCTTTGGCGCAAGCAAAAACCGGAAGACACATGGAACCGTTTTTTGTTGAAATAGAGCCTGCCGAAGAATCAGATTATAAACTTTCATCGCATGAAGGCGAAGAGTTTATCTATGTTTTGGAAGGAAGCATTGAAATAAATTATGGCAAAGAAGTGTATCAATTGAATAAAGGAGATACCATTTATATCGATTCGGTTGTGTCACATAATGTTCATGCAGCAGGAGAGCAAACCGCTAAAATGCTGGCTGTTGTTTATACACCAATCTAAATTAAACGCGTTTTCATGCAATTACTCGAATATACTTTAGGTGATATACTCGAAAAATGGGCCTTTGAAACACCAGATAAGGATTTTATAGTTTATCCCGACCGGAATCTTCGTTTCTCGTATAAACAGTTTAACGAAAGAGTTGATCAATTGGCAAAGGGCTTATTATTTATTGGGATTAAACCTGGAGATAAAGTCGGTGTTTGGGCAAAAAATGTTCCTGATTGGACCACCCTGATGTTTGCTACGGCAAAAATTGGGGCGATATTGGTAACGGTAAATACAAATTATAAACTGGCCGAGCTTGATTATCTGTTGAAAAATGCAGATATAAATACACTGTTTATTGTTGACGGTTACCGCGACAGCGATTATGTTGAGATGTTGTTTGAGCTGGTGCCGGAATTAAAATCGCAGCCACGGGGTAAGTTAAAATCAGATAAATATCCAAAGCTAAAAAGTGTAGGATTTATAGGTCAGCAAAAGCACCGCGGAATTTATAACACCGACGAGCTGATGTTGCTTGGCAGCCACATGGATGACCTGGAACTGGAAAGTGTAAAAGAAAACATTAGTTGTTTCGATGTGGTAAACATGCAATACACTTCCGGTACAACTGGTTTCCCGAAAGGTGTTATGCTCACTCATCACAATATTCTCAATAATGGATATGCCACCGGCGAATGTATGAAATACACCGAAGACGAGCGCTTGTTGGTTTGTGTACCATTATTTCATTGTTTTGGTTGTGTTTTAGCCGTTTGTGCTATTGTTACACATGGAGCAACTATGGTGTTTACCGAAGACTTTGATCCTCTGTTGGTACTTGCTTCCATTCAGAAAGAAAAATGTACAGCACTCTATGGCGTGCCAACCATGTTTATTGCAGAATTAAACCACCCCATGTTTGATATGTTCGATCTGTCATCATTGCGAACGGGTATTATGGCAGGTGCATTATGTCCCATAGAAACCATGCGCCAGGTGATGGATAAAATGCACATGAAGGACATTATTATTGTGTATGGCCTTACTGAGAGTTCGCCGGGAATGACTGCAACCCGCACACATAATTCGGTTGAAGTAAGGGCAACTACTGTTGGGTTCGAGTTCCCAAATGTTGAGGTTAAAATTGTAAACCCGGAAACCGGAGAACAGTGTGCCCCCGAAGAACAAGGTGAAATTTGCTGCCGGGGCTATAATGTAATGAAGGGCTATTACAACAATCCGGAAGCCACCGCACAAGCAATCGACAATGAAGGCTGGTTGCACTCCGGAGACCTGGCAGTAAAAACCGAAGATGGATTCTATCGGATTACAGGCCGAATTAAAGATATGATTATTCGGGGTGGTGAAAATATTTACCCACGCGAAATTGAAAATTACCTTTATCGTATACCGCAAATCGAGGCCGTTGAAGTTGCAGGAGTTCCCAGTCCGAAATATGGCGAGGCAGTTGGAGCTTTTATTAAACTGAAAAAAGGACAATCGCTTACAGAGGAAGAACTGGTGGATTTTTGCAGGGGAAAAATTGCGCGATTCAAAATACCTAAGTATATCTTTTTTGTAGATGAGTTTCCGATGACTGCCAGTGGCAAGATTCAGAAATACAAATTGAGCCAAAAATCAGTTGAACTCTGCAAAGAACAGGGTATCGAAATTATATAATATACATATCGCATATATTTATCATTTTTAATTTCTCATAGAAATAATTGAATTGTACTGGCGATTTTTTATTCAGTTTCAAATTGAAAGTGATAGACCAAAAACACTAATATTCTTCATCTGCTAAAAGCTTTCAATTAAGGTTTCGTTTATTTTATTCGAATTTGCTTATAGGCAATAATTTTACGAATTTTGATCCCAACACAACGTTGATAATTGTCATGTTTGGGGTAGATAAAAAGGGTAAAATTCGCGGCAGTTCAGAAAGCAGTTTTTTATGAGTAATAAATTACCACTGCGAAGGGTAATTTTCTTAGACAGCACAGAGTTTTTTGAAGCCACTTGCAAAATGCAGGTGGCTTTTTTTCGTTAGTTTTAACCAAACTATATCGGAGAGCCTGTTTTTCGAAGAGGTTGTACTATATTTGTGCATCTAAAAGCAGCATAAAATCATGGTAAAATACAAACGCATTCTTTTAAAACTAAGCGGCGAATCACTAATGGGAGATCAGCAATACGGTATCGATCAGGATCGACTGGGAGATTATGCTGAAGAAATTGCGGCAATTGTTAAAGCAGGTACTCAGGTTGGGATCGTAATTGGCGGAGGCAATATCTTTCGCGGATTAAGCGGTGCTGCCAAAGGTTTTAATCGGGTAAAAGGCGATCAGATGGGTATGCTGGCAACTGTAATAAATAGTCTGGCATTAAATTCTGAACTTACAAATCAAGGTGTAAAATCAAAAGTGCTTACAGCAATCCGGATGGAACCTGTCAGTGAATATTATTCAAAGGATAAAGCCGTCGAAGCTTTAGAAAAAGGTGAGGTGGTAATCGTGTCAGGAGGAACCGGTAATCCTTACTTTACTACGGATACAGCCAGTGCATTGCGTGGAATTGAACTCGAAGCTGATGTAATGCTCAAAGGTACACGCGTTGATGGAATTTATAGCGCCGATCCGGAAAAAGATAAAACGGCAACCAAGTTTGAGAAGATAAGTTTTGATGAAATATACGAGCGTAATTTGAGGATTATGGATTTGACTGCTACAACATTATGCAAAGAAAATAACCTTCCTGTCTATGTTTTTAATATGGATCAGAAAGGTAATCTGCAGAAGGTTATGAGCGGGGAGGAGATAGGAACGTTGGTTCACATCTAACTTCGGGTTATTTGAAATTAGAATAAATTGATTAAAAAATTTTTGTGAATTTATATTTTTTCTATATTTGCTAACATTCCACAGTTGGAAACTCAGTGTTTTAACCAATGCAAGAAGAAGTAGACTTTGTTTTAGACCATTGTAAGGAGAAGATGGAGGCAGCCATAGAGCACCTCGAAAAAGAATTGGTTCACATTAGAGCAGGTAAAGCATCTCCAGCGATGTTGGATGGAGTTCTTGTCGAATATTATGGAAGTCAAACGCCACTTAATCAGGTGTCTAATGTAAGTACACCTGATGCACGAACAATTGCTGTTCAACCCTGGGAAAAGAATCTTATCCCGGAAATTGAGAAAGCAATTATAAATGCAAATTTGGGATTGAATCCCGATAATAATGGTGAGATTATCCGAATTAATATTCCGGTACTTACTGAAGAACGAAGAAAAGGCTTGGTAAAACAAGCTCATCAGGAAGGTGAACATGCAAAAGTTAGTGTTCGCGGTGCACGAAAAGAATCAAACGATAGCTTGAAAAAGTTACAAAAAGAAGGTTTGTCGGAGGATATTGAGAAAGACGCCGAAGCTGAAGTGCAAAAAATGACTGATGAATATGGTAAAAAAATCGATTCCTTGGTGGAAGCCAAGGAAGCAGATATAATGACTATTTAATTGTTTCTAGTTTTCTGTTTTCTGAACATTGTTTAATTGTTTTCATGGCTTTGAGGCAGCTTGTAGAAGCTGCCTTTTTTTTTGCCTGAATTTTAGTTCGTCTAATTGAGAACCAAGCTCAAGGTTAGTTCAGTTTTTCCCTGAAATAATAACTTTTTCTCTCTTCCCTAACGTCAAAGGTGTATACTGCTGAGTCTGTATTGTAAAAAACTGAAAGTAAACCAATATCGCCGGCGCAAAACAGGCTGTGGATACACATGATTAATGAAAATAGATAAACAAGCGAGTGGTTAAAGCAGATAATAATCCCGGCAAGTGTAATTAGTTTGATTACCACCAAAGGTGCAAGAGCAATAAATGTAAATTGTTTACGGTTAAAAACGTATCGGTCAGCCTCAGCATAAAAAATGAACTTCTTGAAATAAGCGCCATACCGGACTTTTTTTGCACCGGCAAGTTTTATTGCAATGCCATGGAGCAATTCGTGAAAAATAATTAGCACCGTTAAACAAAAAATAATGGCACTAATGCTATACCACAGTGCTTCGTAGGTACCTTTAAAACTGAGAACCAGCACGCGGATTATAATAAAAAGTCCGAGAACAACCATAATTGTCTGGTACAACATAAATGCTTTAACCAGCCAGCCTCCCCTTCCCAGTTGTGTGAGAACAAACGATTTTATCTCGTCATGTTCCAGCTCTGCAAGAAGCTCGTACTCTTCACTGTTATATAATTCGTCAATAGTTGGATTACTCCTGTTCATATCGAATGATCTGATAGAGGTCTTTTAAGTTAAGAAGCCGAAACAGGATGGCTAAAATTACGGAGCCGGCCAGCATTGCGATGTAACCATAAAACCATTGGCCGATTTGCTTTGAAAGTAGCCCTGCTATTATCACTGTTCCTGTAAAAAGGACTAACCGGAAGATAAACGAGATCTGTGGTTTTATTTTAAAAATGTAAAGTGCAAGCACGAGTTGGGTAAATCCGGCAAACAACTGGGTGGTTAAACTTGCATATGCAGATCCGTAAGCCATAAATCGGGGAATAAGCAACAAATTAAGTACTACGTTCAGCACCATTCCGCATAAGGCCATAATGTTCAGCTGTTTCATACTGCCATTGGCGGTTAGTAAAGTACCGAAAATATAAGTGCAGGCAATGCCAATAAAGCCTGTCATCAGAATGCCAAGTATTCCGGAGGAATGTTCGGTGTTTGAGGTATACAAAGCTCCCATTATCTCAATATTGTAGAATATACATGAAATGGCAATAATAATGGCCGGAATAATTAGTAAGGTAAAGGAGAGTTTTACCATTGGTCCCACCTGCTCTTTTTGTTTGATCATTTTTGCAAAAATGGGTAGCAGCAATCCGGCAAATAACAAACCAAACATCGATACGGCATCCAACAAACGAAAGGCCTGTGCATATATGCCTGCTTGTTGTTTTCCGGTGGGATGCGGAAGCAAACGTTCGAGCATAACTGAATCGATTCTGTTGTAGAACGACATCAGTAATATAAGTAAAGCATAAGGATATGATTTACGGAGAAATACCCAAAAGAAAGAAAGATCGAACCTTATTTTAATACGCCCCGATTTTGTAAGCACTAGTGCCAGTGTAATTAAGGTTGTTAAGGCATAGGCAACTGTTTGCGCGTACACAAACCAGTTAATTGAAAACCGTATATGTGTCCAGCTTGTAAAAAGCAAAATGCTGCAAATTATCAACATTATACTTCGGTCGAGAACGGAAATAAAACTGTCGGTGCGGAAAAGATGCAATGCGCTTATGTTCGATCGCAGGTAAAGCGTAAATGAAATCAGAAACTGGTTAAAAATGAGAAAGAACAACAGGTGAAACTGGATATTGTTATATCCGATTATAGCCGCAATGCCTAAACTAAATACCGCATAAACAACCGCTAAAATAAACTTTAATCCGATGATGTTTGAAAGGTGCTTTGGAAGTAAATAGTTGTGTTGAGCAATGTTGCGGTTGTTGTAATTCGTGATTCCAACATCTAACAAAATATTCAGCAACATGGAAAAGTTAAACAGGGCGAAATACAGCCCGTAATTTTCGTCGCCAACAGTGTTTTGTACCGTCCTGTCGATGCCAAAAATCCACAAAGGTTTTATCAGCAGATTCAGGAAAAGCAATAATATGAGATTGGTTACAAATTTACGTTTCAAAGCACCGCGTTTCTTGTATTGTACCTCCAATTTGAATGCTTAAAAGTAACAAATATTTGAACAGACTTTGTACATTTACGAAAAATCATATCACTTATGGTTATTGCCGTAAATACGCGCTTATTATTAAAAGGAAAGCTTGAGGGAATAGGCTGGTTTACTTATGAAACACTAAAGCGGATGACGATCAATCATCCCGAACATGAGTTTATTTTTATATTTGACAGGGCCTACAATCAGGATTATATTTTTGCTGAAAACGTAAAACCTGTTGTTATTGGTCCGCCAACGCGGCACCCTGTATTGTGGTATCTGTGGTTTGAATATCAAATTCCCAGGATCCTAAAAAAATATAAGGCTGATATTTTCCTTTCGCCCGATGGTTATCTGTCGCAACGCACCAAAGTGCCGCAACTGGGTGTAATTCATGATATAAATTTTGTGCATCGGCCTGACGATCTCCCTTGGCTAAAGGCAAAATATTATAACCTTTATTTTCCAAAATTTGCAAAACTGGCCAAACGGATTGCAACAGTTTCTTTTTATTCGAAAGAAGATATTACCCGTTCGTTTAAAGTAGATTACGATAAAATTGATGTGGTTTACGATGGAATTAACCAGATTTTTGAGCCAATTTCAGACGTGGATAAACAGAAAGTACGCGCGATGTATACACAGGGAGCTGAATATTTTCTGTTTGTTGGAGCTTTGCATCCCCGAAAAAATGTTAGCGGATTGTTGAGGGCTTTCGATGCATTTAAAAGTGTGATTAACGATTCAACAAAACTCGTAATTGTTGGAGGTCAGATGCACAAAACAGGGCCTATTTTTGAAACCTACGAAAACATGCGGCACAAAGATGATGTGGTATTTACAGGACGCGTTTCAACAGCAGAATTACATAATATTTTTGGAGCAGCACTGGCACTTACTTTTGTACCTTTTTTCGAAGGTTTTGGAATACCTGTGGTTGAAGCAATGAGCGCCGGTATCCCTGTAATTTGTTCGAATACAACCTCTATTCCCGAAGTTGGAGGTAATGCCGTTCTTTATGCCGATCCATTGAAAATTGACCAGATTACAGATGCGATGATCAGTTTAAGAACAGACGATGCCTTACGAGGTCGCCTGGTAGAAAATGGTTTTATTCAGAAAAATAAATTTAGCTGGGACGAAACAGCCCGTCTGCTTTGGATGAGCGTTGAAAAAAGTCTTCAGTAACAGATTCAGTAGCAGCTTAACAATTCAACGATTTTACAGTTTTACAATTTATCAATTTGTCCTTTTTAATGAATAAGCAAAAACTACTTTCCTTTTATAACGAGAATACAATTGAAGCAGGTTGCGACGAGGCAGGGCGGGGATGTTTAGCCGGACCGGTATTTGCCGCTGCAGTAATCCTTCCTGCCGGTTTTGAGAATGAGTTATTGAACGACTCCAAGAAGCTAAGCGAAAAACAGCGTTACCAACTGCGTCCGATCGTAGAAGAACAAGCCCTCGGGTGGGCAGTAGTTGCCGTTGATAATAAGGAGATTGATGCGGTAAATATCCTAAATGCTTCCTTTTTGGCGATGAACAGGGCGGTGGAAAAACTTGCAACTACTCCTGAACATCTGCTGATTGACGGGAACCGGTTCTGTACAAAAAGTAAAATTCCTTATACCTGTATGATTAAAGGCGACGGACGTTTTTATTCCATTGCTGCGGCATCAATTCTGGCAAAAACCTACCGTGACGATTATATGGCAGAAATCCACCAAGAGTTCCCGCATTATGACTGGCATAAAAACAAAGGTTATCCTACAAAAGGACACCGGGCGGCAATAAAAAAACACGGTCCAACTAAGTATCATCGTATGACTTTTCGTTTGTTGGACGAACAATTGGAACTGGATTTTAGTAAAATGACTTAAACCAAAATCAAAACTATTAACATGATTGATTCTAAATGGTATATAATTAGTGCCGTTATTTTATTGAGTGTTGGCTTTTCAATTCATGTAAAAGCGCAAATCCCGGCAACGAGCAATGACTCTATTTATAACCTTCCCGGGGAAAAAATTGCAGAGATGGCAGAAAAATATCTGTTCAAAAAAACGCCGCAGGAAGACTTGTATTTGTACCTGCTCCGACCTTCGGACAGTGGCGAAGAGCTGTTACCTGCAATTCTATATTTTACCGGTGGCGGATGGGTTGAAGGCGATGTTTACGGGCAAATTCCAAATCCTGCATGGTTTCGCGATCATGGAATTATTGGTATTTCAGCGGATTACCGTGTGAAGAATCGACACGGTACAACACCCATGGAATGTATAAAAGATGCCAAGTCTGCCATGCGTTTTGTTCGGCAGCATGCAAAAGAGTGGGGCATTGATCCTGAGAGAATAATTGCCGCGGGCGGTTCGGCCGGAGGGCATATTGCAGCATGCACTATGATTGCCGGAGGTGATGAAAACAATGAAGACCAAAGTATTAGTTCGGTTCCCAATGCTTTGGTATTACATAATCCGGTTTTGGGAGAAGGATTTGGCGAAGAGTTTTTCAAAGAACATCCGGAGTTTTCCCCCATACTGCAAATTACACCTGGATGGCCACCCACAATTATCTCCTGCGGTACAGCTGATGAAACTACTCCTTTAGTTGCAGCCGAAAAATTTGTTAAACTCATGAATGAAGCAGGAAATACATGTGAACTGATTTCTATTGAAGGTGCTAAACATTCATGCGACTGGCCGGTGAGTAATCCCAACTTTTTACCAACAATCAGCAGGATGTACACATTCTTACAGGAAAGCAATATTATTGAATAATACGCGCAAATAGCAGTTTGGCATTGCGGAAGTATTCCATCATCAGCCCGAAAAACACTACGAGGACATCATTGCATCGCTGCCTGCTCAGGATATGAAATAATGTTAGCACCTCACTTATCGATAATGAGCAAGCGAATTTTTTTCAGCTGTCAGGCAACGTTTTTTGCTCACCGTGCATTTTATAGTTA
>DASQBW010000126.1:0-2767 GCA_035635015.1 Draconibacterium sp.
ACAAAAAAGGGGAGATGGCAATTGTTCGTCTGGCCCCTCCCGACTATCACCGCTTTCATTTTCCGGCATCGGGCACTGCCTCCAAATCGATAAAAATTAATGGCCACTATTTTTCGGTTTCGCCACTTGCGCTGCAAAAAAGTCTCGAAATCTTCTGCGAAAACAAACGTGAATACTGCACACTTTCAACCGAAGAATATGGCGATATACTGATTGTTGATGTGGGCGCTACCATGGTTGGGAGTATAATTCAAACGTACGAGGCAAACACCCAAGTGAAAAAGGGAGACGAAAAAGGCTACTTTGCTTTTGGCGGATCAACATTGGTTTTACTTTTCGAAAAAGGCAAAATCACATTTGATGCTGACCTTGTTGAAAACACAAAAAAAGGAATGGAAACTACTGTTAAAGTAGGCGAAAATATTGCTTCTGCAGTAAGTAAGTGATAGCATGACTTTGAGTCATACCATCATACACTCACCAATGGATCCGATCCGTATATCTTTATATATGAATCGGATCTCATTTCGAATTAAAATGCCACCGATAAACGTATTCCCGGATAAACATTTTTAAGGAAGTCGTTAAAATAAAGTTCGGGTTTGATCATAAATGTATTGTTGATCTTCTTGTTAACCGACACTCTAAAGGTATTATCCTTAAAAAAATCGTTGTTCCGTTTCACCAGGTAACCCACTGAAAAACCATACCATTTATCCTGCCCCGATATATCCGAGAAATTGTGTTCCCAGGCCAGTGAAACAAAGTGATTGAGCTCAAAAAACTTGTTGTCGTTCGATTCTGAAAAATCATACATTAAACTGTAATCGATAGCGTACAGGTTTTTAAATACTCCTTTTTTGCTGAATGACAATCCCAGCCTGAAATTAATATCAGAAACGAAAGTATTCTTTATCCATCCTGAACCAACACCTCCTGAGATGATCAACATATCAAGGTTTTTACTGTTGTTTTGAGAATAAGCTTTCACTTCATTCCCTCGCATATCGAGCCAGGCAATGATACCTTTCTTATATTTTTCGCCATACTCCTTTTTCAGAAAATCTTCCGACTGCTGTGCTTTTTTATTAAACTCCTCCGAGAGGAAAAAGTCAAGATCACTCAGGTCGTCAACAAATATTTTCATTTCCATCGCTCTGTATGAGAAGTAAATGCAGTAATGACCGAAGTCTTTTTCGAAGGTGGTACCATCGTCGAACACAACGATTGATTTTGAGTTTCGTTTCGATCTCGACAATTCAATCTGTTTAAAGTTCCACTCCCACATATCTTCGCCCTGATCGCGGTACGAAATGGTGATCCGTTCGTCATTAGCCGGCGGAACAATGGTCATCTCTGCCAAAACTTTCTGAATCTGTTCTACCCTTCCCTGCATACTCATTTTGTGCGGGGATTTTTGCAGTGCATTGGTGCTGGCAACCTCAACCATCATTTTATCGAACTTATACCATACCGTGTCGGCTTTAAAGTACCCTTCCATCGCCGAAATTGAAGGCGCCAGACTTAAAAAGAGTAAAATTGAAATAATTGTTTTCATGTTTTGCTTGTTTATCATTTTTTGAATATCGTACTGCTCAGGTTATTTCGGTTTTCGATAAAATTTTTCTCGAAAACTTTCATTTCCATTTCAGGTAACTTTTCCATTGGCTTTTTCTGAATTCCCAATTCTACACGGTCACTTTTTAACTCAAAAGGATTTGAAGATCGAGAAGACTCTCTGGGTTCCAATTCCGCCTGGTATTTTAAAGCAAGCAGTTCTTCATTCAGCACCTCTATTTCAGCTTTAAAATTAGCATTTGCACTTTGGAGTATTTGAATAGAATCCATCGCCTGTTGATAATCCTGCTGCCATCTTATTGTTTCATCAGAAACATTTTTCTCCACCATCCTGTTGCGGTAAACTACCTTTTCCTTTTCAACCACCTGCACTTCAGTCCGTACTTTTGTAGGCAAGGTTTGCAGCGAGTCTAACAAGAGATTTAATTGTGAAATTTCGTGCTGTAGATTTTCTATTTCAGCACGTTGTTTTGCCCGGTTGTTAAGTGAAGCTACCACGCCCAACGTAAGCAACAAACCCAGAAAAACCGCAGCAATTCTCCAGAATGCAGCCACTCCTTTTCGTCCGTGCATTTCCGCATCGAGACGGCGCCACATTTGCTCTTTGCCGGTGAACGACACTTTTTTATCGTTCGATTCGAAAGCATTTTTTATTCTATGTTCCAGCTTGTCCATAATCCTGTGCGAGTTTCTTTTGTAAAAATTTACGTGCTTTAAAAAATTGCGACCGCGATGTACTTTCCGAAATGCCCAAAACTTCGGCAATTTCTTTATGTGCATAACCATCCACGGCATTCATTAAAAACACGGTTCGGTATCCATCCGGTAATTCATTTACCAGGTCAATGAGTGCTCCGTCATCCATCTCCTCAATCCAACTCTTTTCATGACGTTCTTCATCCAGCGTTTCCACTTTATACAGCGTACTCAGTTCTTTTCGCCTGTCCATCAGTGTTTGGTTAATAACAATGCGCGTTAACCACCCCACCAATGCCGGCTCGTTGATGTATTCAAAATCAGGTAACTTCGAATAAATCTTCATAAAAGCCTGAAAAAGTGCTTCCTCTGCCAGACAATCATTGGCTGCATAACGCCTCGCAACGGCAAACAAGCGCTCGACATATTTATCGAACAGCAGCTTTTGAGCCCGCCGATCGCCCTTTTTTACTTTATGAATTACTTTTTCGAG
>DASQBW010000127.1:0-2046 GCA_035635015.1 Draconibacterium sp.
CACATGTTGAATCAATGGAAGGCGCTGCGGTTTTTTACGTTTGTAGCTGGCTGGGCATAAAATGTTATCAGGTCAGGTCGGTGTCGAATTACGTTGAACCACGTGATTCGGCCCTGTGGAATATACCTCTGGCTCTGGAAAATTTGAAAGAGACTTTGATGAAGCTGTTAACCCAACTACCGGTGCCTGTAAATTAGCACAAAATTAAATGCATAAATATTTCCCGCCGGCGCATCAATTGAGGCTTGTACCTGATGGTAAATATGTAATCTAAATATTGCAACACTGCCGGATTTTCATATTTTTATGATTCAGTAATTTTTCTGATAGCGTCGGAATAAAAAATCAATGTAAAGAAGTTGGTAAAAATGCAAAGGAATTAACTGTTCCCATAAATATTCTTGGCTATTACGAAAAGTTAAATTTATTTTGTGGCGTATACAATAAAGAACTCCGTACTTAGTTTTAATTACGAAAACAACTTTTTCAGAAAACAGAGTTTTTTGCTGTACCAAACGAAACCGCGTTAACATGATAGTTGTAACAGGAGCAGCCGGATTTATCGGTAGTTATTTAGTTGGAAAACTTAATGAAGCAGGATACAAAGACCTGATATTGGTTGACAAATTTGATGATCCATGGAAAGATTTAAATTTGCTCAACAAACAGTACCGGAAGTTTGTAGATCGCGATGAGTTTTTTAAATGGTTAATAAAGCATGCACAAGATGTGGATTTTATCTTTCATCTGGGTGCTCGCACCGATACCGTTGGGCAGGAGCCTGAACTTTATCAACAACTCAATTTAATTTATTCGCAACGTCTTTGGAATATTTGTTCCGAAATTCAAGTTCCATTATTATATGCTTCTTCTGCAGCTACCTATGGTAATGGTGAAGAAGGTTTTTCAGACGAGCATCAAAAGATTCAGGACTTACGTCCACTTAACCTATATGGATGGTCGAAGCACGATTTTGATGTATGGGCATTAAAACAATTCCGTACACCACCGTTTTGGGCAGGTATGAAATTTTTTAATGTATACGGGCCCAACGAATACCATAAAGGGCGTATGGCATCAGTTGTTTTACATGCCTATAAAACCATCAAAGAAACCGGTCACATGCAATTGTTCCGCTCGCATCATAAAGCCTATAAAGATGGTGAGCAAAGCCGTGATTTTATTTATGTAGAAGACATTGCAGATGTAATGATGTATTTTATGGAGAATCAGGATAATTCGGGAATTTATAACGTTGGTACCGGAAAAGCACGTTCTTTCCTTGATCTGACAAAGGCTGTTTTCGATAGTTTGAAGTTAAATCCTGATATTTCGTTTATTGATACACCCGTTGATTTGCGCGGAAGATACCAGTATTTTACCGAGGCCGAAATGCAAAAGCTACGCGACGTTGGTTATCAAAAACCATTTGTTGAGCTGGAAGCCGGAGTAAACGAATACGTTAACAAGTTTCTGATGGAAGAAGCTTGTTTTTAGGATTGTTTTCATTTTTTCTCCCATTAATCTTAATTTTACCTCAAACAATGATCAATGAAAAAGATTCTTCTTCATTTTATTTTTATTGTAATAGTTATTGCTGATTTGGCAGGAGAGTTTTTGAAAAACACACGAATTGACCACCTTGTAAAGCCATTTATTCTCATCTGGATTGCTGGTTATTTTCTCGTACATTCAAAAAATATTGATAAAAAAGTAGTGAAGCTGGCCACAGGCGGATTTTTGTTTTCGTGGATTGGAGATATGTTTATGCTGTTTGCAGCCGAATTTTTGTACTTCGTCTTGGGTATTGCTTCTTTCTTAATTGCGCAGGTTTTCTATGCATCCTTATTTCTGCGTACCGTCGATCTTTCGGGGAAAAAGCCATTTTTAAAAAAGAAACCTATGTGGCTGATTCCATATATTGCTTTTGGGTTGATCGTTTATATTGTGCTTTTTCCACAACTGGATTCCGTACTACGCATCGCTAATTTTGTTTATATGGTTGCCATTTTAACCATGTCGGCGATGGCATTAAATCGGTTTGGC
>DASQBW010000128.1:0-2980 GCA_035635015.1 Draconibacterium sp.
CTTTTCAACAGGCCGAAGAAGAGAAAAAGAGAGCACTGGAAGAATTAAAGAACAGCTTTAAAAACCCAAAAAGCGATGCTTAAACAACTACTGAAAACAGATAAAAAATGCTTGTATAAGTTTGGATACAACATGGGCATAAAAGGTGCCCGTGGCATTCAGCGTTTTCAGAAACGTTTGAAAAATGGCGACTTTTTTCCGGCATTTCATTTTATTTCGGTTACCGACGACTGCAACCTCAGTTGCCAGGGCTGCTGGGTAACGCATAAAAAACAGAATGCACGCATGTCGCCAGAAATGCTGGATACGATCATCACACAATCAAAAGCAAAAGGATCATATTTTTTCGGAATATTGGGCGGGGAACCATTAATGTACAAGCCACTTCTCGATGTTTTCGAAAAACATTCCGATTGCTATTTTCAGCTGTTTACCAATGGCACTTTACTGACCAAAGATATTGCTGAACGTTTGCGAAAACTAGCCAACGTTTCGCCGCTAATTAGTTTCGAAGGCGATACCGAGATTGCGGATATACGTCGGGGAGGGAAAAACGTTTACCAAAAAACACAGTCTGCCATCGATCATTCAACCGATGCAGGATTGATTACAGGTGTGGCCATGAGTGTTTGTAAATCGAATATTGATCTGGCATTTTCGGATGACTTTATTCAATCGCTGATCGAACGCGGAGTGCTTTATTTGTGGTACTACATTTATCGTCCGGCAGGACAAGACGCAACTGTTGACCTCTGTCTATCGGCAGAACAAATTGAGCAGCTTCGTCAGTTCTTGGTCGATGCACGCCAGAAATACAACATCGCTATCATCGACGCCTATTGGGATGAAAATGGAAATGGATTGTGCCCTGCGGCATCGGGCCTAAGTCACCACATCAATGCATCGGGCGATATCGAACCTTGCCCGGTCATTCAGTTTGCTACTAATAACGTGGTCGATGGAGATTTGGAAAGCATTTACCGAAATTCAACTTTCCTGGCAGGATTTAAAACAGAAATACCGAAACTGACCACTGGCTGTATCGTTATGGACGATCCGCAGTGGTTGGTAAATTATACAAAACAACATGCCGCTAAAGATACATCGGGCAGAGAGAACGAAGCCGAACGCCTGAACCAAATGAAAAAAGTTTCCAGTCATGGTTCGGCAAAACCCGTTCGCGAAAAGAGCTGGGTGTATCGGTTTGCAAAAAAACGGGCATTTTTTGGCTTTGGCGCCTACGGTTAATATGAAGGAGACAAACGGCATATTAAAAGTTCCTGAGGAATCGTTCGTGCGCAATAAAATGCGTAAGGCTGCTGTAGCTATGGTCGGAATGTTGGAGCTGCGTCCTCCAGTAAACATCCAAAAACTGGAAGAACTGGCCGCTGCTTTGGTGCGCGAACAGGAAATTTCTGCTGAATTTATTCCTTTTGCAATGGTGCTGCTAGGCAACGAATCGTGGCGAAAAACAGTAAAAGCTACGCCCAAGAACCGCCGGCTTTTGCTGCTGCCGCAATGCCTTAACGACAACAATAAATGCGAAGGCCAGTTCGACGAACTGGGACTAAACTGTGCCGGATGTAAGGCCTGCCCTATCGATGATCTGCTAATTGAGGCCGAATCAAAAGGATATGCCAATCTGGTTGCCGAAGGAACCACTGTAGCCGTTGGGTTGGTGGAAGAAGGATCAATAGATGCCGTAATTGGCGTAAGTTGTATGCCGGTGTTGCAACGGTCGTTTGAGCCGGTATCAAATGCTGCCGTTCCGGTAATTGGTATTCCGCTGCTTTTTGATGGTTGCGAAGAGACCCGCGCTGATATAAAATGGATTCTGGATGAAATGCGGTCGTATGAACCGGATGAAGAGCACCAACCCATTTCGGTGTCGTTGTTAAAGAACCGGATCGAAGCTTTTTTCACCAAAGAAAACATCGGAAAATATATTCTGGGCCGCGATAAAACAGAACAAATTGCACAGGAATATCTGCTTGTAGACGGGCAACGGATACGTCCGCTACTTACAGCATTAAGTTACCAGGCTTACTCAACTGCTGAAACCGATAAGCTTCTTCAACCGCTAACACTAATAATTGAATGTTTCCATAAGGCATCGCTAATACACGACGATATTGAGGACAATGCCAACCAGCGTTACAACACGCTTACAGCGCATGTAAAATACGGCGTGCCTCAGGCGATTAATGCCGGTGATTTCTTAATTGGAAAAGGCTATGAGTTGTTGAGTGACCTGGATGTTTCAAATGAAATTCTGAAAAACTGTCTGCGTTTTGTATCGCGGTCACATTGTCAACTAACACGCGGACAAGGCGTCGACATTCTTTTTAACGACGGCAAAATTCAATTGCTGCCCGATGAGATGATCGGGGTTTTTAAAAATAAAACCGGCGAAGCCATAAAAGTGGCCTTACTGTTGGGAGCAATTGTTGGTGGAGCCAACAAACAGGAACAAGAAATTCTGGAACAGTTTGCCGATTATATGGGAATTGCCTATCAAATTCGCGACGACCTGAATGAATATACAGAGCAACACGCTGCCGAAAAAACAGGAGATTATCCATTCCTGCTGGCCTTGCTGAACAATTATTTTGCAGATCAGGAGGAAGAGACGCCAGCGAATTTATTCGGGCAAGTTGGTGAATTCAGAAAGTTGATTGATGAAACCGGATTGCAAGCAGCTGCAAAAGAATACTTGCTGCAATACATCGACAACTGTTACACGGAACTGGATAAACTGGATAATTCCAAACTTCGCATGAGTCTTTATGGCGTGATGGGAAAAATCTTTAAATCAGAAACCACCAATGAGTAACCCAAAGAAGATCGCGATCTATAAAAAACTGGTTCGGCGACTTTCTTTAGGATTTGAAACGCTCTCGCCGGAAATACGGGACAAGATTATTTCTTTTATTAAAAGTCAGCAACACTCCTCTGGTGGCTTTTGCGACCGTGCCGGAAC
>DASQBW010000129.1:0-3998 GCA_035635015.1 Draconibacterium sp.
CATGTAATGTTTTTATTTGGCGAAATGATTACCGGACGAAAACCCGGAGAAAAATTCCTTGAGTATGCGCAAATTGCCGGAATGGTATTACTTTTGGCTTTGGTACTTTATGCCAATGCCAACGATATAATTAAAATGATCAATGGTACGTTTTAATTAAAAAAAACTATTTTTGTTGAAGAACCAAGTAACTTATACGATATGAATTTATTTGTTTTAGCAGGATTTGTCGGAGCTCATGAAATAATAATAATATTGATTATTGTATTGCTCCTTTTTGGTGGTCGTAAAATTCCGGAATTAATGAAGGGGCTTGGAAAAGGGATGAAGGAATTTAAAAACGCTACAAAAGAAGAAGACGAAGGAGACGATAAGTCGAATGCTGAAAAAGTTGACAAATAACTGATAGATTTTCAGATATTTCAAATCCCGTACTGTATGCAGTTACGGGATTTTTTATATTTATTTTGGTGTATATTAAGCAGCTGTGTATTGCAGATTAACTGTTGGTAAGGTTTTTGTTATTTATGTTAGAAATCCAAAAAAAGCAAATTATATGAAACGTTTTGACCACCTTGTTTTTCTATTGCTCATTGCCGCAATTTTTGCAGGCTGCGATTCCGATTCTACTGTTATGTACAAAAATATTACCGGGAAAGCCGGTGAGCTGGTTGTTGTAATATCAAAAGATTCGTGGGATGGAAAAACCGGAGAAATTCTTCGCGAAACACTGGCACAGCCACATGTAGGATTACCTCAGGAGGAACCACTTTTCGACTTGATTAATGTTCCACACGAAGCTTTTAAAGATATTTTCAGAAGCACGCGGAATATTGTTCGAATCTCTATCTCTGAAAATGTTGATACAAGTGGAATTAGTTTTACCGACGATGTGTGGGCATATCCCCAGGCTACGGTACAGATTAATGCAAAGGATGCTGATGAGTTTGTAAAAATTTTCAAGGAGAATGAGGATAAAGTACTTTCTTATTTTGTGCAGGCCGAGAAAGAACGAATAACGATGAACTATAATAAAATCTATGAGAAGGCCGTATATAATACGCTTGATCAGGAGTTTGGCGTTACGATGAAAGTTCCACCGGGTTTTAGGATCATGGAAAAAAAGAAGGATTTCTTATGGGTACAATATGATACGCCTGAAATCTTTCAGGGCATAGTTATTTATACCTATCCTTATGTTTCCGACAGTGCTTTTACCGTTAATTATCAGTTACCGATACGCGACAGCCTGCTTAAAAAATATGTCCCCGGGGAACTTGAAGGTTCTTATATGACGACGGAGAAACGTTATATGGATCAAATCTTTCATGTTATGAAATTTAATGGCAACTATTCATCTGAGATGCGTGGCTTATGGCGGGTAGAGAATGATTTTATGGGAGGTCCTTATGTTGCACTTTCGGTTTTAGACTTAGCGAATCAGCGCGTGATTAATGCTTATGGTTTTGTGTATGCACCCAGCAAAGACAAACGCAACCTGCTCCGACAAGTTGAGGCGATGATTTATTCGCTGAAGCTGAATAACCAGGCTGATAACGATAAGCTGAATCAGCAGGATGTTGAAATCCAGGTGCAAGGATAATCGAAAATAATACAAATCATACAAAAAAAGCAGGCTGGAAATCAATCTCCAGCCTGCTTTTTTTGTATGATTTTGGCTAATTTATGTTTAGAAAGCAGCCTTAACAATTTCGCTTACATTATCCGAAATACCATAAGTATATATGTGTAACGATGGTACGTTATGCGCCACCAGATCATTTGATTGGTAGATGGCCCATTCTGTTCCAACTCGTCTTGCATCGTCATTGTTTTTGCATTTTGCCAGTTCTTTTGACAACTCCTGCGGCAAATCGATGCTAAAGATTTTTGGAAGTACCGTCAACTGGTTTTTCAGATTTATGGGTTTAATACCCGGAATAATCGGTACTGTAATTCCCATCGCCCGGCATTTGTCCACAAAATCGTAATAAACCTGGTTGTCGAAAAACATCTGTGTTACAATGTAATCAGCCCCTTCGTCAACTTTTTGTTTCAGATAAGCCATGTCTTGCTCCATATTGGGCGATTCAAAATGTTTCTCCGGATAACCGGCAACACCAATACAAAAATCAAGTGGTTTATTGTTTTTCAGATCTTCGTCCATGTATCTACCTTTTCCAAGATCTTTAATTTGTTTTACCAGTTCGTTGGCATTTGCGTGCCCATTCTCGGTAGGTTTAAACACATGTTGGTTTTTAAGGCCATCGCCGCGTAAAGCCAGAACGTTGTTAACTCCCAAAAAATTCAGGTCGATTAAAACGTGCTCGGTTTCGCTTTTGGTAAAACCGCCACACAGAATATGCGGAACTACAGGAATGCCGTACTTGTGCTGAATATCAGCAGCAATAGCAACTGTCCCCGGACGTTTGCGCACCGTTTGTTTTACAATACTTCCGTCGGCGAGTTCTTTAAATTCAATCTCGTCGCGGTGAGTGGTAATATTAATGTATTTCGGATCAAACTCGGTTAAGCTTTCAATCGTTTTATGCAGGCGCGATACATCGTTGCCTTTTAGCGGAGGCAGAAGTTCAAAAGAAAACACGGTTTTCTTTGCCTGATTTATGGTGTCTATAACTTTCATTCTTAATCTGTTTTTGCGGATGCAAATTTAACAATTTCGTACCTCATCCTCTGAATTAATATCAAATTGAAAAATAAATGACAGTTTTTTAAAATAAATCAGAATTGTATTACTTGTAATTCAGGTTGGTTGGCAAAAACTTCTCGACAAATTCTACCGATTCACCTTTACGGTTTGCGTAGTCTTCAACCTGTTCTTTGCTAATCTTCTCGAGACTGAAATAGCGCGACTCAGGATGCACAAAGTACTGTCCTGAAACCGATGCATTCGGATACATGGCAAAATGCTCTGTTAACGAAATGCCGATCTTTTCAGCGTCAATCAGTTTGAATAAGTTCTCTTTTTCAGAGTGTTCCGGACAAGCCGGATAGCCCAATGCCGGACGAATTCCCTGGTATTTTATTTTCAGAATATCGTCGAGCGACAGATTCTCGTCAGGTGCATAACCCCAGTAATTTTTTCGAATTTCGAGATGAAGTTGTTCGGCAAAAGCTTCACTTAAACGGTCTGCCAATGCTTCCACCATTATGGCTTTATAATCGTTGTGTTCTTCGCGGAACTGCTTGGTCCATTTTTCAATGCCAATTCCTGCTGTAGTGGCAAAACCTCCGCAGTAATCAACTTTCCCCGATTCTTTTGGTGCTACAAAATCGGCTAAACTGAAATTAGCCACTCCCTCTTTTTTCTTTTCCTGCTGACGAAGGTGATAGAAACGACCGATTTCTTTTTTGCACGATTCATCTTCGTAAAGAACCACATCATCGCCATCTGATTGTGCCGGCCAGATTCCAAATGCAGCATTGGCCTGCAGCATCTTTTTCTCTATAATTTCATCCAGGAATTCATTTCCTTCTTTGAAAAGCTTTTTGGCTTCTTCGCCTTGTTTTTCATCAGCAAAAATTTGTGGGTAATGTCCTTTTAATCCCCAGGTGATGAAGAAGAATGTCCAGTCGATGTATTTCCGGAGTTCTTCCAAAGGGAAGTCGATCAGGTGTTTTACGCCCGTAAAATTTGGTTTATAAATTGGCGTGTTGTTCCAGTCGATCGGGAATTTATTCTCGCGTGCTTTTTCGAGCGGAATGTATTCTTTCGCTTTTCGTTTTCCCTGGAATTCACGAATCTGAGCGTATTCTGCATCCAGATTCTGAAGGAATTTTTCGTTCTTGGAAATAAGATGGGAAACCACATTAACCGCCAGCGAAGCATCTTTTACATGAACCACCGGAGCCGAATATTCAGGCGCAATTTTAACTGCGGTATGAATTTTAGAAGTTGTTGCACCACCAATCATCACCGGGATATTCATCTTTCGGCGTTCCATTTCTTTAGCAATATCAACCATAATTTCCAGCGA
>DASQBW010000130.1:0-1939 GCA_035635015.1 Draconibacterium sp.
AAATAGTTTAGCAATTACTGATGTTGAAAAAGGCACCTGGCTGCTTGCAGACAAAATGCAGAAACAGGAGCCGGGAATTGTGGATTTTTCAATTTCTGATACGGCAAACTATGAATCAAAAGCCTACAGCAAATTTCAAAATCTGATAAACTTCCATAGTTGGGCGCCACTTTTTATCGAGCCCTATGATTATGAATTTTCACCTGGTGCTAGTCTTATGTCCCAGAATAAACTTGGTACAGCTCTTACTACTATCGGGTACAAGTGGGATACTTCTGAAAAAACGGGGCAGTTTTTTGGAAAATACACATATAAAGGATGGTTTCCTGTGTTTGATCTGGAAATATCTAAGGGAAAACGCTCTTCACAGTATTGGCTTATAAGACAGTATACGCAAAATGATGAAGTGGTAAGACAAGATACAGTACTTCAAGGATATAAATGGAATGAAACCGCCCTGAAAGCAAATGTCCGGATTCCCCTTAATTTAACCCGGGGAGCCTATCTTCGGATGTTGCAACCTGAAATTCAATATGAACTAACAAACTATGGCAAGGATCACTCTACACCTGATGAGTTTCGAAGTGGTAATTATAATTCTTTGTCGTACAGACTTTATTTTTACCAGCAGCTTCGTAAGAGTCATCAGGACGTATATCCGAACTTTGGTTTTTCGGCCGAAGGTTATTTTAGGCATTCACCCTGGAATTCAGAAGAAATGGGGAATTTACGTTCGGGAGCCGCAAACGTTTATCTGCCGGGATTTATGTGCAATCACGGAATTCGTATTTATGGCGGACTGCAGGAAAAACAAAGGGGAAATGCATTTCGTTTCTCCGATGTCATTCGATTTCCGCGCGGGTGGTATAAAATAGAAACAGAAAATCTACAAACCATTACTTTCGATTATGCTTTGCCGCTCATAAATCCGGATATTAGTATAGGAGGATTAACATACGTAAGAAGAATTTCTGCAAATTTATTTGCAGACTTTGCCAATTTAAAAGGAACTTATCATAGTAATAACGACGTTCCTGTTTACTTTGAAACTAATATTTCATCTTATGGAGTTGAAGTATTGGGCGATGTTAATTTCTTTCGTTTTTATGCACCGGTAAAAATAGGAGTCAGAGCTTCGTATTTAAAAGAGATTGAAGATGTCGGCTTCGACTTCTTACTGTCTGTTGATTTTAATTCTCTCTAGTACGATTATAAAATATTGTTAGGTGATGATTTAGACTTCTGGTTTTAAAATACTGCAAAGAACATTGTAACAGCTATTTTATTCTAATTGATAATGTTTAATGAATTACATTAATTTGGTATAAGTTATTGATATCTTGTATTTTGTGATCTATAATTCCCAATTTAAACGTTTTAGAATCAGCTAAAACTAAATTTACGTACAATTACGCGTAAATATTTATAGCATTATTCGTAAAACCGATATAAAAGGTAATGCTACTCCTTTTTTTAACCAAGCATAGAGCAATGAGAAGGGGGCTAAATTTTTATTTCGTTGTATTCCTTCTGAAAAAGAAATATCATGTAACGTTGAAATAGATTTAACTAAATCTTTCAAAAAAGTTTACATTATTAAATATGGATTTTAGTATATACTGAAGTCGGCAAACCGGTATGACATAAATGTAAATAGAGCTGAAAATTAAGAAAGGTAGATATTAACAAATGAAAACATGTATTTTGTGTCTATTATTTATGCATTACAAAAGACACAATTCAAATGTTAATATATGGTATCTCAATTTAGCAAATATTGTTAATATGTAATATGAAAAATGGGAGTATGGTTTATTAAAGTAAAGTTCTGCTTCATAAAATCAAAATAATCTTCCTTAATGCCTGATGCATAAATATACACCATTTGAATATCTATTTAATATTCTTATAATCAATTTATTATGTAATCTATATGAAG
>DASQBW010000131.1:0-2323 GCA_035635015.1 Draconibacterium sp.
CAATTATTTATTGCTGCATTTATTATTGTAGCCAGCATTTTAGCTTTTTTTGTATTGTCGCTTGTTGTGGCCATTCCAATTTGGGGATTCAATACTGTTTTGAAACTGCCGGCCATAAATTCCGCAACGCCTCAAAATATTCTCAACCTCTATAAACTCATGCAGGTGGTTCAGGCGGTCGGCTTTTTTATTGTGCCGCCATTTATTCTAGGTTATTTTTTCGATGGCAAATCCAAAGAATACCTTTATCTCGATAAATCATTCAATACCCAAAGTGTTATTTTGGTAATTGTGTTGATGTTTTTTGCGGCTCCGCTTATTAACCTGATTGGAGAACTGAACAGCAACATGAGTTTCCCCGAATGGCTATCGGGAGTGGAAGAATGGATGCGCAACGCTGAAGAAAATGCTGCCGAAATTACTGATGCCTTTTTAAATGTAAAAACCATTGGCGGACTTGCGTTTAACGTGTTTATGATCGCCCTGCTTCCGGCAGTTGGTGAAGAACTTTTATTCCGTGGCGTTATCCAGAAAATTTTTAGCAAAATGACAAACAGTCACCATTGGGGAATCTGGATATCGGCTATACTTTTTAGTGCATTGCACATACAGTTTTACGGTTTTGTTCCGCGTGTTTTGCTTGGTGCTTTGTTTGGTTATCTGCTAGTTTGGAGCGGATCGATGTGGTTACCCATTATTGGCCACTTTTTGAATAATGCCATTGCTGTAATTGCCATATACTTAATTAACAACGACATGCTAAAACCGCAGTACGAAGAGATCGGCTCAACGTCTGACAGTTACTATATGGCCGGAATCAGCCTGGCTTTAACCTTTGTTTTTCTGGTGATGTTGAAACGCCAAAACGCAGGCAGAGAAATTCCGGTATAAAAAATCAATACAATAATTCCCTTTAAGCAAATTCGAATAGGAGATCGGTCTGCATTTCTTCGGCCGAAAGCTTCTTCTTTTCGTTGCGGCGGAATACATAAACAATACCGTATTCCTGTGCCAGTTGCCGTTTTGCTTTTGACGATTCGGCTTCAAGACTTTCTTCAATTTCAGTCCACAGCTTGCTAATAAAGTCGTTGGTTATCTTGCGTAGTTTCTGCATTTTATCGAACGAGCGCAAAGTATTTCGTTTTAAGGTTTGCTGAAATACCGAAGCATCGTGCAATTCTTCCACCTTAAATTTTACCAGTGCAATTGATGGATTGTAAATGGCACTTCCACCATTTTGTTTACGCTTTTGCTCACCTTCCACCATTATTTTGCCCCACTCAATTATATCTTCCTCGGTGTTTAGTGGCGGCACTTTTCCTTCAAAAGATGCCAGATTTCCGTAATACTTAATTCCACCGTTAATCTCACCGCGTTCTGATGCAAACTGCAGCACCTGTATAAAATGCGAAACATACATTTTAGCGCGATCAAAAGCTTTCTTGTACTCTTTTATATTTTCCGACTGAAGTCGTGTATCTAGTTCGTATTGTCTAAGGTGATTCTCAAAATTGTTCTTTACATTTTGTAATTCTTCAACCGAATGATTGGAGAATGCCAACTTGTGTTCATTCTTAATCACCTTTGCCAGTGCTGCGTTAAGTGCGCGTATTCTGGCTTTATCCGTCGTAGGCAAACGTCTGTATGGCATAATGTTCCTTTGTGTTTATGCGAAGTTATAGATTGTGTATGGAGAATACATGTGTTCGCCCTTACACTTATGCACATCTACTTGTTTATTATTGTGGAAAAATGGAGGCCGTTTTTAGCGAATGGCCTCATTTTAAGACCTTTTAATCTCTATTTTCGCAAGAAGTTAACAGGGTTAGAAACAAGATAAGTAACGTTTATTGAAGCTCAATAATAACAATGAAAGCGAAAATTCTCTTAACTTTTTCCTGCCGGAGGCCTTCATCTTTGCCTTAATGCAAAGACAAAGCAGAAAAATCAAGGCTACTATTAACCTTCACCTTACATTTTCATAAAACCTAAGTTCGGACGGGTGATCTCCTCAATTCTTCGGAGCTTCCCGCTCTCTCTAAGGCTTTATTTCAATTCCAGGCAAAGATTAATAGAGGCCGTTCCAAAAATGAAACGCTGGCAAATACAAGTAACTGTTTAAAAACTTCTTTCCCATTCAATAACCGACAAACCTTGAAGGAAATCCTGTGCGGGCTCGTCAAAAATCCGTCAGTCGGGCTAATTGGTTACATTGAAAAAATGCAAAGGTTATTTTTTGACAAGATTTTTGGTTTCTTTTGATTGAATGCAAAAGAAACTGCCCGTCTGGCATGAAGACTAAAGTTGCATAATTGAGCCATAG
>DASQBW010000132.1:0-3158 GCA_035635015.1 Draconibacterium sp.
TCGTTTTGTGCCTCAACCGAAAAATTCGTAATTGATTTTATTGAGTCGTTCAGAAACAGTTTTAAGGGTAAATTCTGGTAATTTTGGTTGGAACTGTTCCTGATCCTTACAAACATATTTTCTTCCTGTCCCAATCGGTGCGCCGGATATTCCACCCAGCATGAATCGATGTAAAGATTGGCAACTTCGTTTGGAACCAACGGAAGATAATAGCTGAAAATTTCATTGTCCGAAAAATTATCGATATCTGTAATGCTGCGCTGAAAATCGGAAATGAAATACAGGTTTTTGTCTGACTCATTATCGTTTATTTCGCTTGCAAAACGGTTATAAATTATCGATAACGGCACCACAGTAGGACTGGCCTGAATCGTTGAAACCTGCTGTATAAACTGTTCTTTATTGAAAATATGTTGTTGTTTAGGATCTAAATCGTTGGTAAATAACCTGAATTTTGTCCCGGGAGGGTAGGCCATACAAATTTCGAGGGCTTTGTTACGCGCCACTTCCAACAGTTGCCCTTGTTCCGAAAGGGCGTTCATCGAAAATGAATTGTCGATATAAACAGCTACCAACTGCTTGTTTTGTTTTTGCGCATCGTTGTTGGTAGGGATAAATGGTTGAGCAAACGCAAAAACCAGGAAGATTATGGTAAGAATCCGGGCAGCAAGAAGGAGCAATTGTTTTAATCTCGATTTCTTTTGCGATTCTTTTTTGATGTCTTTTAAAAAACTGACATTGCTAAAATACACGGTTTTGTACCGCTTGAAACTAAACAAGTGAATGAGTATAGGGATGGCAACTGCCAGAAGTGCAAACAAAAATGTTGGATAAAGAAACTTCATGCCGGTTTATGGTGTGCCTGATAAGCAAATTGCTCAGGCCTGTTTGTTTTATAAATTTCTATTATGCATCCTGCGATATTAAATACGTCTAAAAATTTCAATAGCATTAAAATCTTAAACATTACTTTGATCTATATTATTAGCAATAACATCTTCAGAACCATCGGGTTCGCTAAAAGTTATAAAATCAATACAGATGCTTCTGAAATGCCATTGTTTTCGTATTTCTTCGTCGATACATTTATTACAAAAATGGAATAAATTTTAGAAAGGTTGGTAATCAATTAACAATCTTTTTAAAATAATTAATTACCCGGATTAAATATAGTTTTGTTTATTATTCTTAGCTTTATGATTAAACAAAATAGAATGATACAATGTTGTTAAAGTAATTCTACAGAAATCGGACAAATAAACAATTATGACCATGAAACCGGAAGGATACTCAATAAAGGATTTGGAAACGCTATCGGGAATTAAAGCACATACCATTAGGATATGGGAAAAGAGGTATGATTTGTTAACGCCTAAGCGAACCGATACCAACATAAGGTATTACACCGATGATGATTTAAAACGTATGCTGAATGTTTCGCTGTTGGTGAGGAACGGATTTAAAATATCAAAGGTTGCGACCTGGGATGCAGACGTCATAAAAGAGACAGTAATTGATGTTGCAAAAAACAAAAAAACAGAACAAAGTTATGTAGAGCAGTTGTTGCTGTACATGGTAAATTTCGACAATATTGGTTTTCAAAATCGAGTAAACGAGATAATTGGGCAATTTGGGATTGTGGAAGCTATGCAAGGCGTATTCTTTGGTTTGTTTGAACGAATTGGAACCTACTGGCAAGTGGGATCGATATTCCCTTCGCAGGAACATTATGTGTCAAATATTATCCGTCAAAAAATAATCGCTGCCATCGATAATCTGGAACCGAAAAAAGAGAAAGGGAAAAATATACTATTTTATTTGCCTGATAATGAATTGCACGAATTGAGTTTGTTGTTTTATTCTTATTTGGCTGCAGAACAGGGCTACAATGTTATTTATCTGGGGCAATTTGTGCCGTTTGCTGATCTTGAGAAAATGAAATCGCATATTCAGGTAGATTTTTTATTTACGGCTTTTATCAGCGCTATTCAAAAAGAAGAGCTTGAGCAATACCTCACCAATTTAAAAGAAGTGTATCAGCAACAGAAAGTGTTTATTACCGGATGGCAGGTTCGTGCACTTAATCCAAAATTACCCCGAAATTTTAAGGTTGTTAAGGATTTTCGTGAATTTAAAAAGTACCTGGGATAAGCTTCTGGAAATTAATCGGGGTAATGTTTTTTATGCTTACTGATTTCAAAAACATTAATCCAAATAATAAAAAGTATAAGCAAAAGAATGATGCTTATTGATGCATAAATTATTATGCTGTAAACCTTCTGATTATCAGTAACTAACGGAAAAAAAAGAACTACAGCTGTAAGAATTATTATTACCCCCACAATTGTCCCCACATTATTTTTTAACCTTTTCATTTTTCCCTCCCTGAATACCTATACAATTTATAAAAAATATGAATGTGAGTCAATTAATTACAAGGAAATGAACCTGTTATTTATCACCAGGCTATTAACATTACTGTTATGGTTTGTGAGTAACTGTAATGTTTGCGGATTCGATTCTTTTCTTTAGTAAAGAGCAAAATAGTATGATGTTTACCTATGATATTTCTGGACAGATATGATTTAAAATCTAATACACACCGTAAAAGATCGAACAGGTTATAAAAACTTAATTTAACTGCATGTATTAGATTAGTACCGGTTAAGATTATGCTCAGCCAGATCGGGTATTATTAGGTCTCCGGCTTTTTCAAAATTTATTGATTTGATTAATTTTTCCGGGGATTAATTACAAAGTTAAAATTGATGAGTCTGCACCGGAGCCAGAAAACGAAATCGTTTTTTAACAATTAGTTGCATACGTTGAAACAGCTGCGTTAGTAACTTCCCTGGTTGCTTTGCATTTCATAAACTTTCATTTGGGCGTGATGCCGTTGAAAAACCGATATTTTCATCATCATTGTTGAAAGGAACACGCCTCTGAATAGCCGTCTGAAAATATTACCTTTAAAATTAGCGATGGTAATAAAACGCCACCAGCGCCTGATAATATTTCTCCACGAATAAAATTCTTTATTGATATTTTTATAAGCAGAAAAAACCTGTTCTTTTGTAACGTTTTTTGGTTGAAAAACCAGGTGATCGCCTTCGTAATGCGCCAGGTTTTCATCGGTGATCCGATCTTCTTCTTTCACT
>DASQBW010000133.1:0-1989 GCA_035635015.1 Draconibacterium sp.
GGACACCCAAATAATGGGTTATCGAAATGTCGGACACAGAAAATCAGCTTTATCGAAATAGTGGACACCGAAAATGCTGTTTATCGAAATTCCGGACAGTCATATCGAAATACCGGACAGCCAGAAACTGCAAATTGATCTTTTTAAGCCTGTTTGTTTCTTTTGTTTCGCTAACAAGGGTAAAGAATTCAATCACACCAAAATTAGCTGCATGTTACTTAACTATCCGTTCAGCTTTTGTTGCATATCCAATGTTTGGATTGGGACAAAAAAAGGACTATCAAGATACAATATTCAGACAAAAGATTTTAAATCTTATCACTTAGTATTGAATCTGTTCAATTAAATACTAATCTCGTTCGAAGTCTTATTGAAGTATCGGATGGAGAATTATGGATCGACACTACTTTGTTTACAAACATTCAGACATTGACCGGACACATTTTCATATTGTTTCTACCCGGATTGATTGCGAAACCGGGAAGAAGTTCAAGGACAATTATGAGAAGGAGAAAACACAACGTTTCATCAAATCCCTGGAGCAAAAGTATGATCTTACCAAAGAACAAAACCAGGTACAAGCTAACTTGAAATTTTCTGCAGGTAGTAGAAATCTGAAACAAAACCTGGAGAGTTTGTTTTATCAGTTAAACCGAATTGAATCCATATCAACAAAACAACTTTACGATAAATCGCTGGAGCTTTTTAATGTGGAGGTACGGAGATCGGGAAGAGGCCATATCGTTGTGGTTTTGGGCGACGATGGAAAACCGGCGCGCTATCCCATTCGCTTGTCGAAGTTTAAAAATAAACCGAAGTTTTATTCCAAAGAAAACAGGTTGGTCGAACAAGAATTGGTTGAAAAACAACAATCACAACAGCAGAAGAAGCCAGACATCTCGGAAGTTGATTTGAGATCAGTTGGAGTAGTGGTCAGAGATCTGAACCGCTTGATGGAACGCAGTAAATGGCAAAAGGATAATCCGAAGACAAAATATAAAACCCGGAAAAAGAAACGAGGAAAACGCTTCTGACAGAAATGCAGATTGTTTGGATTCAAACAATGACACATTCGGTATGGGGAACTAAACCAGTGTCGTTTTATTTTTATAATGTTAACTTTAAGCCTGGTATAAAACCGGAAATGCAATAGTATGGAAACGTTTTGACCTGCCTAAAATATAGATAGTGAACAGCAAAAATGAGATAGGAAAATGGAAAACTTTGACCGAAAAAAACATTGGGAGAATCTCTATCAGACAAAAGAACCAAATGATGTAAGTTGGTATCAACCGACACCAGAAACTTCATTGGATTTCTTTAAACAATTCAAAGTGCCGATAACAGCTAAAATAATCGACATTGGAGGAGGTGACAGTTTTTTAGTAGACAATTTACTTGACCAGGGTTATCACGATATTTCAGTTTTAGATATATCTGAAGCAGCAATTGAGAGAGCCAAAAAAAGACTTGGAGAGAAAGCAAAATACGTGAAATGGATTATTGCAGATGCAGCCACTTTCAACCCGACAGAGAAATATGACTTTTGGCACGATCGGGCAGCATTTCACTTTTTAACAGATGAACAGGAAATTTCTAGTTATTTAAAAACTGCTCAAGAGAATATAAATCCGACAGGCATATTGGTAATTGGAACGTTTTCAAAACATGGACCTAAAAAATGTAGTGGAATAGAAATCAAACAATATTCAGAAAACACTATGACCGACAGACTGAAAATGTTCTTTGAGAAAATTAAGTGTATAACAGTCGATCATAAGACTCCTTTTAACACAATTCAGAACTTTATTTTTTGCAGTTTCAGAAAGTTACAAATTTCTTGATGAAAATGGTGATGGATGTTTATGGTTTATGAACGATGTCACCCACATCAATTTTACGTGGACCTTGATAAAATTGAAGCTTGAAATAAGCAGAGGAGAAATGTGCCACCGTAGTGTATTGACTTAAAAACAGACTGCATTAATC
>DASQBW010000134.1:0-5260 GCA_035635015.1 Draconibacterium sp.
AAAATATCGGGTGACAACATCGGACGATCTTCAAAATCTGCGTCAAACCAATCCTGATAATTTTCTTTAACAAAGCGAAAAAAGGCTTTATTGGCTTCTTCTTTCTGCATCGTAAGCACCTGATCCATGGCTGAATCCTCCGACTCACTTAACTCTAACTCCCAATAAACGAGTTGCCGGTAAATATCTTTCCACTCATCAAACGTTAAACGATCATTTAGCCTTGTCCCAATGCGGGCAAACTGCATTTGGTATTTCGATGTGGTTTGTTCGGTGACCAAACGTTTCTGATCAATGTTCTTTTTTAAGGTCAATAAAATCTGCTTTGGATTTACCGGTTTTATCAGGTAATCGGAGATTTTAGCACCAACGGCCTCATCCATTATATTCTCTTCTTCGCTTTTGGTAATCATTACCACCGGTACATTGGGTGCTATAGCCTTAATTTTTGTCAGCGTTTCCAAACCTGTCATGCCCGGCATATTTTCATCCAGAAAGATGATATCAAAATAGGCTCCTTCCACCTTTTCGATTGCATCCAACCCGTTGTTGGCCACTTCAACTTCGTAACCTTTTTCCTGTAAAAATATAATGTGTGCGCGTAAAAGATCAATCTCGTCGTCTGTCCAAAGTATTCTTGGCTTATTCATAAAATTGCAATTCTTTTAATTTTCCGTTTCTGTTTTCTGATGTCCGTATCAATTCGGATCAGTTAAAGATAAGAACAAAAAAGGTGCCGTTAAAGTATGTGCTTAACAAACTTTAAGAGTTCTGTTCTCTTATCTGTTCTTTTAGCAAAAGCCATTATCATGGGCCAAAACCTGCCAAATAAACTGTTAATTAATTATCGAGGTAAACAGCTTTGTAGAAATCCATGTATTCGGTAATATTCTTCTCCTGAAGGAAAATACTGAAGTTGTCATCCGAGATCAGGAAATTACGGTACTGTTCTTCACCCAGCGGAACAAATAAATCGCGGTTTCGGGTCAGGACATCAAAGTACCTTCGGGCAGTTTCCGAATCTTCCATTCCGCTAACAATTATCAAATACCGGGCAGCATCCAATGCCTGTTCTTCGATGGCAAAACCTGAATTCGCAAAATTAGACTGGTTGTATTGTTGAATTCCGTTAATAAACGCAGCCTTGTCGACACCTGCTGAAGGAATAACAAATACAATCCGGTGCTGACCTTCAATCGCCTTATCGTATGGGCTATCAGTCAGCGAAATTTCCTCTTTTGCAGTTTGTGTTGTTTCGTCAACTTCTGGAGCAGAACTTTGTCTTTGTACATCGTTTTGGTTTGTTGATGCCGATGAAGAATCGGTAGACTGCCGCTGAATATAATTGCTACGGAAGAATGTGATGTACTCATCTACTTTATTTTCATCCAGTAAAGTCTGCAGGTTTTCGTTTGTTATCAGGAAATTTCGGTATGTCGACTGTCCCAAGGGTTCAAAAAGACTACGGGTTGTTATCACCCTGCGGAAATACGACATCGACTCGTTTAATGCCGGGATTCCATTTACGATTAACAACTGGTAATCATCAACTTCTTTTAGCTGCAGTGCCAGGTTCCATGTACGGAAATTATCGCGGTTATAATCGGCAAAACCGCGAAGCACCGAACGCATTGACAAGCCTTTGTCTTTTACCGCAATTACAAAATTCTGGGTTGTATCTATTTGCGCATTAAACAAGCCTGATGCACCGGTATTTACAGTAACAAAGGTACCGCGTTCGCGCAGTGCATTCTCTTCTGCTTCGGCTCGGGCCATCAATTCCTCCGGCGAAATTTCCATTTCGTCATCGCTAAAGTTCGATCGGATAAAGCGACTATAATTCTTCACAAAGAACTTCATATAATCGGCGGTTGACCGTTCTTCTTTCACTGCCCGGTAGTTGGTTGATGAAATTACAAAGTTCATGTAATCAATACCCTGCAAGGTTCTGAACACCGAAGCTTTGCGAATAATAGCGCCATGATAAATTAATGCATTCTCTTTATTGGTCATTACTCGCACTACCACAAATGCCAGATTTTCGTCAAGATAATCGGTTTCAATGTCGTAATCTATTTTTGTGTAATGGTCGATGTTGTAATTGGCAATGTCAAACTTCAGGCGATTCAAATCAATCTTATCTTCATCTTCGCGCGGATAAGCAATCACAAAATAGTGCAACAAATCTTCTTCGTAACTAAACTTGCCTCCAAATTCATCATCAGCGAGGAAGTTTTCAGGCAGTAATTCTTCATTTTGAATCTCTTCGCTAATGTATCCCATTTCCACGAGTTTCTGGTAATCGGTAAGCGTACTGTCCTGAATAAGTGTAAGTATTTCTGTTGCCAGTGGCGATGGTTCTTTGTTCGGATATTGTGCCAGGTAATTTTTTAGCAAGGCTTCAAAATTATGGACATCGGTTAAAACGCCGTCTGCCACCATTTGCATAAAATCAATCTTTGGAAGAATCACACTATCCGGATCCATCTGTTTCATCTGCCCGGTAAGTGCTTGTACGTTTTGGTAGTTTCCTCGTTTGTAGAACCTGAATGCCTCCTGGTACAAACGATTCAAACTATCTAACTTTGCTTCCATTTCAATAAAGAAATTCGGATTAATCAGGTATTGAGCAAACTTACTTTCCGGGAAGTTGGATATTAGCAGATTGCGGTAATAATCAGATTTTGTTTTGTCGCCCAATAACTCATACGAATCATATAAATCAAAATAGGCCGACAGTAAATAAATATTTTCAGGGTACCGTATGTTCAGTTCTTCAAAAGATTCAACAGAACGTTCATAATCTTCAAACTCCGTTTTAAATATTTTCCCCGCATTATACAGTGCATCCCGAATTCGGTTGTGCGAAGCCTGCATCAGGGAATCGCTTAAAGGTAAATCCTGCGTGTAAAATTCTTTTTTTAACGGGTCCTCAACACGTTGTTCTTCGGGTTCGGCTTCTGCCAATTCCTCTCCTTCTCCAATCGATATCGTATTTTTATTCGATCGTCGCCAATCGTCTTCCAATGTCCTTCGTCCCCATTGCTGCTGGAAAGTAACCCGCCCATAGGTTACCGTTTGCGGGTTATAAAAGTACCAGCCGCCACCTCCCGAATTTCCCATACCCATGCGGTAACGGTTCGATTGGTAATAGCCCTGTCCCTGTGCCCCTTGCATAGCCACATTCTCAAGATTACGCTGGCGCTCCTGCTCCTCCTGCATCATGCTGGTAATCAATGCTTCGCGTTCCCTTTCGGGCATATTGGCAATTTTCTGCAAACTGTCCTCCCGTTCTACAATTAACAAGTTGTCAACCAACGAGGTTAAGTTTTTATAGCGTGCTGATACGTTCTCATAATCAGGATAAGTTTCGTCGATAATGATCATTGCACTATCGTAATACGATTGCGAGCCGCGGTAATTTAAATCGTCAAAATAAATATCGGCCAGCGTAATTGATGACAGTGCCCGCTGGTACTGATTTTTAAAGCTGGAAGCCACCGACTGTTTATAATTTTCTTTTGCTACGTCGCGGTTTCCTTCACGAAACGCAATATTCCCCAGCGCGTAATAAATCTGATCTCTGAAATCAATATTCTTTTTATCACGCAACATTTTATTAAGTTGCTTTTTTAAATCCTCCGTACTCCCTTCGCCTGAAAAAACACCTGCTGCATTTATCCGGGCATTAAATTCCATGGTATAATCAGGATTCATCCTGGTAACAGTACTGAAAGCTTGTGCTGCTGCCTCATCCTGCCCCAATTCCTGGTAAAGTTGTGCAACAATGTACTGCAAACGTGCTTTGTCTTTTTTCCAGAATGTTTTATCGATGGCAATATCAAGCATGCGAATCGCATTGTCGTACTCTTTTTGCTTTTTATAATAATGGGCAGTTGCAATGGCAAAATCGCGCTCCAGGCTTTTAGGAAAATTATCGTAAGCCTGAATGGCCTGGATGACTTCGTTAGCTTCAATGTATCTTTCCAGCTCGGTGTAAGCACGAATCAACCAAACTTGTGCCTCGTCAGCAGTTTCTTCATCGGGATATTTCCTAACTACATACGAGAAATTATCGATAGCCGCAAAAAAGTTATGCTGGTAGAAATAGGCTTTCCCCATTAGCAGGTAACTGTCGTCGATCCATTTGTTAAATTCCTCCTGGCTGGCAAATTCCTGATATTTGCGTGAACCACCTCCCTTTTTACGTTTTGGCTTTTTGGTAATGGAGTGAATCTCAACAAGCTTCGAGCATTTTACAACAGCGTAATCCATATCCGATTTTACCAGACGTGCAACCGACGGATCGCTTTCTTTGTAGATGGGTAAAATTCGGGTAAAGTCATCTTCAATGCGCTCGTCAATGGTTGCAACACCTTCTTTTACTGCCTCGTTGGCATTAAAATAAACATTGTAACGCGAGGTAACATTATGGAAAGTTCGTGATGCCCGGGTGTTTTTTTCAGTGGAACAGCCGGCAAAAATCGAAACCAATAAGAACAGTAATATGGTATGTAAAAATCGTTTCTTCAAGCAGTTTTTTGTTAACTCATTGAATAAACTCAGGAATCACAAGAATATTGCCTGCAGATCCTGAATTGTTGCATTTTGTAAACGCTGCAAAAATAAGAAAAAATGAATGTGCAACAGAATTAATTAACGGGAGACGGGAATAATACATTTTTTAGGGATTGTCGCCCAGAAAAAAGGAGCCTGTCTATTAATTTTTGTTTCGTCATCCTGAACTTGTTTCAGGATCTTTAAGCAAATTTAAAAGATTCTGAAACAAGTTCAGAATGACGTTGTTACCAACTATTAGACAGCCTCCTATTCTAAATTTATTTTCTGGAAATTTTTACCTTTTTAGTTGGTGCCATTTGAATGTTGCGCACATGCACACGGTGTTTTACTTTTTCAGCCACATCGGCAAAGGCCATTCCGGTAATTGTATCGCCATTGGCGGCTACCGGAGTCCCTTCGTCGCCACCTTCGCGAATGCTCTGAACAATTGGAATTTGACCCAATAAAGGCAAGCCAAGTTTATCGGCCAGTTTTTTACCACCTTCTTTACCAAAAATGTAGTACTTGTTTTCGGGCAGTTCTTCCGGCGTAAACCAGGCCATATTTTCTACCAGCCCCAATACAGGAACATCAACCGATTTACTCTGGAACATACTGGTTCCGCGTACCACATCGGCCAAAGCCACATCCTGCGGAGTAGTTACAATTACAGCTCCGGTTACAGGAACACTTTGTACCA
>DASQBW010000135.1:0-2574 GCA_035635015.1 Draconibacterium sp.
GCCGTCGAGTACTTTTGACTGGGAAATGACCGATGGGGTAAAGGAAATTCCTATTGAAAAAAGATGTGCCGATGAGGTGGCTGAAATTGAAGGTTGGAGGGCGAACCGCTTGGAAAAAGTTCGTTTGGTGCCCGAAAACAGCGAGGTGGCAAATTATGGATTTGATGTTACCCCGGCAAGGTTGGTTAGTGGATTAATTACAGAACGTGGTATTTGTAAAGCAAACAAAGAGAGTATATTGAAACTGTTTCCCGAAAGAGTAAAAATTTGAATAGAATGACAAAAATCGCAATAATAGGTGGCTCAGGATTGGAAGATCCTGCCATTCTGAAAGAAGTAGATGAAATTGAAATAAGCACTCCGTACGGACATCCTTCATCAAAATTTAAATGCGGAAAAATTGGCGGTGTTGAAGTGGCCATACTTTCAAGACATAGCCGCGATCATTCTATTCCTCCGGCACAAGTAAATAACCGGGCTAACATTTGGGCAATTAAGGAATTGGGGTGTACGCACGTTTTGGCAACAACCGCCTGCGGAAGCCTTCGCCTGGAAATTGGCAGAGGTGATTTAGTAATTCTCGACCAGTTTATAGATTTTACGCGTTTTAGAAAAATAACTTTTATCGATAAGTTTGAAAACGGGCAACTCAATCATCCGCCAATGGCTGATCCGTTTAACCGGATTTTGCGCGAACGACTGATGGAAAAAGCAAAAGAGTTGGGCTTAAAATTTCATAAAACCGGAACAGTAGTTACCATTGAAGGGCCAAGATTTTCGACACGTGCCGAATCGAATATGTTTCGGATATGGGGTGCAGATGTTATAAATATGTCGACAGCCCCGGAATGTATGTTGGCCAACGAATTAGGAATTTCCTATGCAGCAGTTGCTTTAAGCACCGATTACGATTGCTGGAACATTGATGAAGCTCCCGTTACCTGGGAAGAGGTTTTAAGGGTGTTTAACGAAAATGTTGAACATGTTATTGAGCTTCTGGTTAAAACGATATCTTCTTTTGAAAACAATGTACTTTAATGGTAAAAAACTGCATTTTGGCATAGCATTTGTTAATATATTACAACTGCTTCAAAGCCATGAAACGCAGTTTTTGTTACCGTTCAGTTAGTACTAAATAATTCAGCCAACCTGCTTTGTTTGGCTATTCAGTTTCCGGCGGCATCTCATTTGAGGGCCGCTTTTTTTATTCAGGAGTTCGCTCTAAGCCGGTGAAACACACAGTTCTAATCCTGGTATTTAAACGATACCTTTAATTTTACCCTGTAGCACTCAATCTCGCCCTGTTCAATGTGGACATCCATCTTTGTTACTTCGGCAATTCTTAAATCGCGTAATGATTTTGATGCCACAGTAATGGCATTCTGAGCTGCTTTTTCCCAAGATACGGGACTGCTTCCTACCAACTCAATAATTTTGTAAACGCTGTTAGGCATAACTGTAAGTTTTTTTGGTTATTGTAATGCTTGTTTTTACGGTGCATAAGAATAAATGGTTTTAAGTTCACCGGTATTATTTGGTCTTCGGAAAAAGCAACCTGGAGAGGGGTGGATTTGTAGCCTAAAATGAAAGAGTTAAAAGATGATACGGCCAATAATAACAATCAAAAGAAAAATAGAAACAACAATATTCAAGATGAATTCTCGTTTTTCATGTCGTTTAAAATGCATAAGAGCTGCTAAAATCATAATAATTGTCAGGCCAAAAGCTGATATCGGAATTAGAATGAGAAGCGTAGAATATACGCCCGGCAGAAAAAGTCCCAAACCTCCTAGAATCTCCAGCCATCCGATAAGCTGGAGACGTTGTTGCGAAATATCCTGAAGCCATTCAAATACCTGTTCAAGTTTCTTTTTGTCTAATACCAGCTTGATAGAACCTGCCGTGAGAAAAAAAGCTGCTAAAATAACCTGTACGATCCAGAGTACTATATTCATAAGAACAGTTTTTATTTTAACGTTTAAAAGGTGTTTTTGTTAAATCCTTAGTAAAAAGAAACTGTTAAGTTCTTGATATATAACACTAACTGATAGTATCCCGAATCTATTGTGTATTAACCTAATAATTATTTTCTGTAAACCCAGGCTTCTGAGCCCGGATTTTCTTCCATATACCTGGCTTTGGCTGTTTCAGCCTCTTTAAACGTTTTATAGCTGTTAATTCCTATAATAAATAACTGTCCTTTTTTCCCAACATGGAATGGATCGTATCCTTTATTCTGCAGTTCAATTAAATAATTCTCTGCATTTTCTTTAACTGAGAAACTACCGGCAACAAGGTAGTAGCGTATTGAGTCTTGTATTTCTTCTCGCACAACTTCTTCTATTGGCCCATTAAGTGCTGTAGTTGTATCGGCAGCCAATAATGTATCCTGTTTTTCCGGAGTAATCGAGTCAGTTGCACTTGAATCAATAACCGGAAGATTTTGTTCAAGCGGCACTTCTTTCGTAATTTCTGCAGGTTGAATTATTTTATTATCCGACCCGCCATTAGAATCCTTTAAAAGAAAAAATCCTGCCACAACAAGTAGTGGGGTAAGAATAAGGAGTATGAGCC
>DASQBW010000136.1:0-2072 GCA_035635015.1 Draconibacterium sp.
CTTTAAAGGAAACGCATTGAACAACGGACTATTACCGGTTGTTGTTTCACCAGAGTTCCTTGAGAAAATCTTTGCTCAGATAGAAAAAGATGCAGATTCAGCTTTTGAAGTCGATCTTCCAAATCAGAAATTCACGATAACAGCTACTGGTGAATCGTCAGATTTCGAAATTAATCCGTACAAAAAACACTGTTTGCAAAACGGATTGGATGACATCGATTATCTGGTTGACATGAAAGAGCAAATTGCAGAATTTGAGGCTAAATAGTTGCTGTCATTTCGAACCTGAAGAATGAAGGTGAGAAATCTGTTTCAAGGATCAGATTTCTCGTCGTTCCTCCTCGAAATGACAATATAATTTGTAACAGACAGACAAAAAATGACAGGCAAAGCAGTAGAAATTTCAGGTAAGCACCTGACCATTATGGATACCACCCTTCGCGATGGTGAACAAACCTCTGGGGTTTCGTTCAGCGAAGGGGAAAAACTAAGTGTAGCCAAAGTGCTGCTTGAGGATGTGAAAGTAGACCGCATTGAAATTGCCTCGGCCAGGGTGTCGGAAGGAGAATTTAAAGGCACACAAAAGGTAATGAAGTGGGCGGCACAAAAAGGTCACCTCGATAAAGTTGAGGTACTTGGATTTGTGGATGGGAAAATTTCGCTGGAGTGGATTGCCAAAGCCGGAGGAAAAGTGATTAACCTGCTGTGCAAGGGATCGTACAAACATGTTACCGAACAGTTACGAAAAACGCCGGAACAACATGTTGACGACATCAAACAGGTACTAAACTATGCCGAAGAAATGGGAATCACGGTAAACATTTACCTTGAAGACTGGTCGAACGGTATGCGCAGCTCGAAAGACTACGTTCATTTTATGATATCGAGCCTGAAAGACGAAAAGGTAGAGCGTTTTATGCTTCCCGATACATTGGGAATCCTCGATCCGGACGAGACATACGATTTCTGCCACGAAATGATCGAAAGCTTTCCTGATGTAGAATTCGATTTTCATGCACACAACGACTACGATCTGGCCATCGCCAACGTTTTCCATGCAATGAAAGCCGGAATTCGCTGTGTTCATACCACCGTAAACGGATTAGGCGAACGTGCCGGTAACGCTCCCCTTTCGAGTGTTATTGCAACCATAAAAGATCACCTGAAAATGGAAACCGGGGTAAACGAAGCCCAGTTAAATAAGGTCTCGAAACTGGTAGAATCATTTTCAGGCATTCGTATCCCAACCAATAAACCGCTAATTGGAGAGTTCGTGTTTACTCAATGTAGCGGAATTCATGCCGACGGCGACACCAAAAACAACCTGTATTTTAACGACTTGTTACCGGAACGTTTTGGCCGCACACGCCAGTACGCTTTGGGAAAAACTTCGGGTAAAGCCAACATCAAAAAGAATTTGAAAGATCTTGGCATTGAGCTGGATAAAGAATCACTGAAAAAAGTAACCGATAAGGTAATTGAGCTTGCCGACCAAAAAGAAACCATCACCAGCGACGAACTGCCGTATATTGTTGCCGATGTGCTGGAAAATGATCTTTTTGAACAACGAGTAAAGGTGGTGAATTACTCGATAAGTTACACCATGGGATTGCGCCCGATGGCCAATGTTTCGCTCGAAATTGATGGAAAGATATACGAGGAATACAGCGATGGCGACGGACAGTATGATGCTTTTGTAAAGGCTTTGCGAAAGATTTACGAACGCCTCGACAAAGCATTCCCCATGCTGGTTGACTACGTTGTTACTATTCCTCCTGGTGGTAACACCAATGCCTTGGTTGAGACGGTAATTACCTGGAGCAATGATCACGAATTTAAGACCAAGGGTCTGCATCCGGATCAAAATGCCGCTGCAATTCTGGCAACAACCCGAATGTTGAACGTGATTGAAAACGAGTTCAATCCCTCAAAACTGGAAGAATTAAAAAACGAAAATTAATAACGTCTTCGGACTCCCTACTTCGGGCTTCCGACAATTAAAACAAAATGAAACGACCATGAAAAAATTGTTGCAGCGTAAGTCTGAAATTGAAATCATGGGAGTTCCATCT
>DASQBW010000137.1:0-5223 GCA_035635015.1 Draconibacterium sp.
GTATGAATCATCGTCAATTACCAGAATTTTTTTCATAAAAATGGATAAATTTATTTTTGTTTTGGAGGAACTAATATGTAACAAATTCTTTTCACCCCGAACCTAAAAGTTTTATTAACGCATTTGATGCGATTATAAAAGTACGATAATTTTATTATCAATGCCAGTGCATATTACACTATATTAGTATGGGGTTACGAAGGTTATTACTCCGGCGTTTACATCTTTTTCATCCAATTCTTTTTTCACGCGTTCTTTCATTTGTTTGGGCACCACAAGATAAAAACTCCCGTTTTTTTGTTTAACATATTTTGAAAAGGATTGCCATTTTTCAATTTCCAGATTGTTGTTAAGTTCAATCTCGTATACGATATTTGAATTTTCGTACACTACCTCAATGTCGGGTATAAAAGAATTGCTTGATTTAAGAGAAGCCACATGTACAGGTTTCTTAAATCCGTCAAGATGATCTGTGCGTATCTCTTTCGGTGATCTTTCTGATGTGATTTTTGAGATAATAGCCCGACTTACCGCTGATTTATTTACATTCTTATCCATAATTAATTCTTAATGATCCTCTTTATAATTTTACTTCAATAAGGTTACATGTATTAGTCGTTATTAATTTGTGTTTTTTGTTACCTATCTATATCGTATAGCATATCATTAGGTTAGTACACATTACTTTTTAACGAGAAATAACCGTTATTTCCGGCTGATTTGAAAATCTTTCCCATTCTTTTTAGTTCCAGCACATTTTGTAAAACACGGTTATACGAATAATCCAACTCGCTAACCATTGCTCCCAACTCACATTCGTTTTTATTTTTAATGAGCTGAATAATCTCCTCTTTTATTCTCCTATTTTCCATGTAATTTTCTTTTATTCTTAGAAAACACTTAGCCAAACAAATACCAAAAAGGGGTTAAGCCCTTTATAATTAAGGTTCAAAGCAATTTGTTGGTCTTGTAACTAAGTCGTTATCACACAACAAGGCTCTGATGTTTTTTCGGATTATAATTAATCAGGATTAATATTTCTTTTTAGTCAAACAATGCGAAGGGGTAATTTGTGGGGACAATTTCCACGTTTGTATTTATTTTTCTACACTTAATAACTAAAAGTTTATTCTTCAATACCTAATTGAAGCAACTCATTTCTTAGCTCGTCAAGTATTTTTTTAACTTCTTTTATTACTTGGTTTGTTTGTTTTTCAATCGGCTCATATTCGCTATTGTTTTGGCTAATTTCTTTTAAATGCAGAAGACTGTTAACCACAAAATTAACTTCAAGGTGGCGGTATGAAGGCAATATCTTATGAGCAGTTTCAGCAATTAGCTTCGTGTTTTTTGTGGCCAGCGCTTTATGAAATTTAGTTAGAGCTTGTTCCGAATTTTCAATAAATGTTTTAAGCATATTTGCCAATAATTCTTTATTGTTTCCTGTCATACTTTTTAATGCAGTTAAATCATAATGCCTTGGTTGAATTTCTTCTTTTAATATAATTTCTGCAGTCTGTCGGGTAAAATTTTCTTTTTTATACTGAAGCACTTCGCATATTTTATTAAAAAGGTGAATTTCTTTAAAGGGCTTTACAAGAAAATCGTTGATTCCGGCCTTGAAATAGTTTTGAATATCGTCTTTCATTACCGCGGCCGTTACCGCTACAATTTTTGTGGTTTTATTGATTTTTTTCTTCCGGAAGTACTTGGCAACATCAATACCGTTTACATCAGGCATGTGTATATCAAGTAAAACAATATCATATTTTTCTGTATCTAATTTCTCAATAGCCTCTTTTCCGTTATTGGCAATGTCGTACTTACATTTAAATTTTTCAAGAATTGTTTTTCCGAGTAATCGGTTTACACTATCGTCGTCAACCAGTAATACTTTTGTTCCCTTTAATACATGCGGATTAATCTCACCGAGATCGTCAGAAACGATATCAGCTTCGCCTCCTTTTTTGTAAGGTAAAATGAACGAGAAAGTAGTGCCCATGTTTACCTGGCTTGAAACGGACAAACCGCCGCCCTGCATATCGATTAAGTTTTTGCAAATTGTAAGTCCCAGACCGGTTCCGCCATATTTTTTGGTAATGTTGGAATCGGCTTGTTTAAATTGTTCGAAAATAACCTGCAGTTTGTCGGGTTTGATTCCAATCCCCGTGTCAATCACATCAAACCTTACTTTAATCTCATTTTTTTTGTCCTCGTGCAGAAAGCAACGTAGCTCAACGTAGCCGGAGTTGGTGAATTTTATGGCATTGCTTAGCATATTAATTAACACCTGACGCAAGCGAAAAGAATCTCCAAGTACTACAAGATCAAGCTTCGGATCAATATTGAAGCTAATATTCAAACCTTTTTCCTCAGCTCTGGAGAGTAAGGCATTGTGTACGTATTTTACTGTATTCCCAATTTTAAAGGGTGCATCTTCGAAATTAATTTGTTGAGCCTCAATTTTTGATAAAACCAATATGTCGTTAATCAGTGACAGTAAATGTTCCGAAGATTTGTCGATAATTTTCACATAATCATCTTGTTTGCTATCAAGTTGTGTTTGTTTTAATTGTTCGGTAAAACCCAGGATCGCATTAAGTGGTGTTCGTATTTCGTGACTGACACGAGCCAGAAAATCACTTTTGGCCCGGTTGGCCTTTTCAGCTATTTCTTTGGCGTGCATAAGTTTCTGCTCTGCCCGCTTGTCGTCGGTAATGTTTTGCGTAATTGCAATCCCCGACACGGTTTTGTTATCCTGGTTTTTTACAGGAATAACCCAAATCAGGTAATAGTAGTTATTAAATTTATACTCCGAAAAGATTTCCTTTCCTGCCAAAACTGCATCAAAATAGGGAGCCCATATATTTTGTAGCGACTTACTGTGTAATTCCGTAAGCTTTTTGTTTTCAAAGTCGCTGCTTTCAAAACCATTGTTTTTCATTTCTGTTCCTTCAGCAATAATAAAGCGCTGATTAAGGTCGAATAAATACAAGTTTATATCGGGGATATTTCTTGCCAGTATTCGGTACAATTCGAGGTTATACTGGAGCTCGTGCTGGTGTTTTATATAATTCGTGACATCTTCACCCGAAATTAACGTGCCTAAAACGTTGTTTTCCTTATCTCGTATTGGAATATTCCGGGCTTCTATAATTTTAATTTCATTAGTGGCACTTATAAAGTGGTACTTTACCTTGTCATTTAGCTTTTGCGTGCTTTGGGTTATTTCATTTAAAATTGCAGCAGTTTGCTGCTGTTGGTTTTCAGAAATGAAATCAGGGATTAGTTTTCGTCCAATAATTTCTTCTGATTGAAGTTCCAGCAATTGGCAACCTTTTCTGTTAATCAATGTAATTTTGCCTTCTAAATCGACTGCTGCTACGAAAACATTGACAATGTCAAAACATTGTTTCACAAGTGCAGTGTCTTCATTGTTTTGCGAGTCGAGTATAAAAATCTCTTCAATTACATTAGAATTCATAATATCTTTTTTTACGTGCGAGCAAAAACTATACAAATAATATTTCTGAGTGTATGTGTTCTTTCAAATTTCTCATGAATGTTGCTCTTTATCATTCAGCGTCTTATTTAATAATCCGAAACATTGTCAAGCATTTTATCTGACCTTTAACTTAGTGGTTAAGTTTTAAATTCCCTGACTGATTCCTTATTAATACAGTATCAAATTAGCTCTTATTTTTCATAACTTTCATCAGTCACTTATTTCCTCATGTTTTATTAATTGTTTTTATTTGTAACACCAAGTTAAATATAAGCCGGATATGGGATGTAGGGTTTTACCTTATATCGAATAAAATCCAATTCGGCCTTCACTGCAGTTTATAAAAAGTAAGATTAAAAAACAAATCCGATGAAACACTATCTATTTCTTATTATCCTGGTTCTGTTAGCCAGTTCCGTAAAATCACAACAACAATCAGTAAGTAGTCCCGATGGTAAACTCAGTGTGGCTGTTTTTTTGAGAGCTGGAACACCATTTTATTCGGTAAAATATAACGATGCTGTTATGCTTGAAGATTCGCCGCTGGGAATAGTGACAAACGAGGGAGATTATAGCAGGAGAATGGAGATTGTAGATTCAGCCAGCGATTTTATAGAAAAGGAATACAAGCAAAAAAAGATAAAACAATCATCGGTGGAGTATAAAGCAAATGAGCTAAAAGTTATCCTGGCTAACAGCGATGATAATACTATTGAAATAGTTTTTAGGGTTAGCAATAACGACATTGGTTTTCGGTACAACCTACCGGAATTTAGAAGAGCGAAATGTTGTATCATTGAAAAAGAACTAACAGGTTTTAATTTGCCTGATTATGCAACTACTTTCTTAACTCCGCAGGCAAAATACGGGATGGGATTTGCCCGTACAAAACCAAGTTACGAGGAAGAATATGTTGCCAATGAGCCGCTTGGAACACCATCGAAATATGGAGAAGGTTATACTTTTCCTTCGCTTTTCAATTTAAACGATCAGGGCTGGGTGCTTATCTCCGAAACCGGTGTAAGCAGTCAGTATTGCGGATCGCATTTGAGCGACGGAACACAAGATGGTATTTATTCCATCGCTTTTCCCAGCCCCGATGAGAATAATGGTTTTGGTAGTGCATTTGCTTCCATTGCTTTGCCGGGATCAACACCTTGGCGGACAATAACTGTTGGTAACAATCTTAAACCAATTGTTGAAACAACAATTCCGTACAACCTTGTTGATCCATTATACGAGGCATCACAGGAATATAAATTTGGCCGTTCAACCTGGAGTTGGATTATGTGGCAGGACTGGAGTATGAACTACGACGACCAGGTAACTTACATCGATTTGGCTGCCGAAATGGGATACGAGTTTATTCTTATTGATGCCCTTTGGGATGGGAACTTAGGTTACGACAAAATAGCCGAGCTGATTAAATATGCACAATCAAAAGGTGTTGATGTGTTTTTGTGGTATAATTCCAATGGACACTGGAATGATGCTCCACAGGGACCAAAACATAAAATGAACACAGCCCTTGCCCGTAATAAGGAAATGAAATGGTTGCAGGAAATGGGAGTGAAAGGACTCAAAATCGATTTCTTTGGCGGCGACAAGCAGGAAACGATGAAACTTTACGAAGATATTCTTGCCGATGCCAATGCTCATGGGTTAATGATAATTTTTCACGGTTGTACATTGCCGCGCGGATGGGAACGCATGTATCC
>DASQBW010000138.1:0-1508 GCA_035635015.1 Draconibacterium sp.
TAAAAGATGAGCTAATATCGGTAGCATTTATAGAAGTGAAAACTCCCAACAGAAAAATATATAAGCGATTAAACTTTTTCCCGTACGACAATTTTCTTGCCTTTACATCTCTGTCATGAATGACAGTTAGTCCGGGGGTAAAACCAATTTTTAAACCTGAATTGATCACGCGCTCACAATAATTTCCATCTTCTCCATAGTGTGGGAAGATAGGCATAAATCCTCCATTATTTTGTAAACATTCTTTTGTTATTAGCCATGCGGCTGCATTTATGAACTCTGTCTCGTATATGGACTTAAATGGTTTTTTCAACAAAGAGTCAAATGTAAATTCAGTCTTTAAGTTGAGGTAACAGTATTTCAGAAATTCTGAATCTATTGTTTTTTCATCGTTCATGTGAATAGGGGAGAGGATTCCATATACTGGATTATTGAGACTTATCTGAATTAGACTTTTTAAAGTTTCATTCGATACCCAAGCGTCTTGATTTAAAAGAAAGATGTGGTCCGCATTATTTTCCAAAGCCCATTTTAATCCTATATTGTTCGCTTTCCCAAATCCAAGATTTTCTCCAGTTTCAATTAGAATAACATTTGGAAAATTTGATTTTAAAAGGTTTGCCGTATTATCATTTGAGTTATTGTCGATTGCTAAAATAGTATGATTTGAGATTTGAGAACTAGTTAGACTTCCAAAACATCTGTCAATCCATTTCTCACCATTAAATGTAACAACAATTGAGACAATTTTTAATTCTTCTAACATATCTCCCAAAATTCTATAGAATTGTAAAAAAGTAGGCAAAGGTTAGGAAAAAAGTTGTAAAGATTACAACTTTGGGGCTTGATTTTACAAGGAAAAATGAACCACCCTTTAAAAGTAGTACATCTAGTTGCCGGAAATCTTGATGGCGGAGCTGCCCGCGGGGCGTATTGGCTTCATACCGGCTTACAAAAGATTGGTGTAAATTCACATATACTTACAGATAGTGAGCTAACTTTTGGAGATGCGAATGTACATTCGGTTACAAAAACAAAAAAGGATAAACTCTTGAAGGTATTCCGGGAAAATGTGGACTACCTATATACGCTGCCTTATCAAAAAAGGAGTATTGATCTTTTTAGCACGGGATTTTGGGGGATTGATTTAAAAAAACAGGAAATTCTTAAGGATGCTGATATCGTTCATTTACACTGGATAAACAGTGGATTTGTAAATATCAGGCAACTTAAGGATCTAACGGCTCCAATAGTATGGACCATTCGCGATCTGTGGCCCATGACTGGTGGTTGCCATATTGCAGAAGCATTGGGTTGTGAGTATTACAAAGAGCAATGTGGTTACTGTAAACAGTTGGGCAGTTCGCGAAAAAACGATCTTTCCCGTAAAGTATTTAATCGAAAGAAAAAATACTTTGGCGGAAATATCCATCCGGTAGGAATCAGCAACTGGATGTCGGAAAAGGTAAAAGAAAGTGCATTACTTGGAAGTAATCAAGTGCATATGA
>DASQBW010000139.1:0-2783 GCA_035635015.1 Draconibacterium sp.
TGAGAACGCAGGAGCAGAGCCATCATACGAGGCATCCGGAGCAGCGCTGTATTCAAGATCGTTTTTAAATCCAAACATGCTGAAAGAATTGTTGGACTTTTGACCATCTTTTGCATAATAAATACCACTCTCAACACGTAATCTTTTGCTGGTTTTATATTGCACCGAGACTCCGGCTCCAACATTAGCCCCTCCGTTATTACTATCGTAGCTCATATTTCGAGCATAAGTATCGTTGTGATTTGCCGCATGTGAAGAATAGCCGGGCGAAACACTTGCTCCCACAATCCATCCACGTTCATTCGCTTTCTGCTCCTTCAAATTCTTAAGGTTTTGGGCAATAAGCGCACCATCGGCCAAAAGAATTTCATTTTGCTGTTTTGGCTGATCTATTTCTGCCAATGTCAAATTAAGCTTCTCCACTGAAATTATGGCTCCAATCTGTTTGAGTAAACTGTAATTTTGACGTCCTTCCACTTCAATTTTCCGATCTGAGTTTGAAATGGCTTCATCGTATTCGCCGCTCACTGGCAAAACAAAACTATTTTCCTTCGATAATGCTTTTGTTGTTGAGGCCTCATCTTTTAATTCAGCAAACAATATTTCGTTTTCGGTTACCGGAATATCGTCCTCTGCTTCTGTCTTTGTTTCTTGTTGAATTGTTTGTTCTATCGTATTGTTGGTATCAGAAGTTATTTGCTGTTCAGCCAAAACCGGCTGCTCATCGTTTGTTTTTGCATTAAAATACCATCCTGCAATAAAAGCCAAAACCACAACTGCAGCCCCCGAAATCCAACTGATATAAACAATACGGCGTTTCTTACGCCTCGCATCCATTTGTGTCTGAATATTATTCCAGACATGTGGAGGAGGTGCAACAGAGAAGTCATCAAGTCTCCTCTTAACCGAATCGTCTGTATTTAATCTTTTGCTCATCCAGCTGTATAATTACTTTTTTCTTCAATATCTCCATAAAGTTCTTTTACCCGGCGTTTCAAAATATCCCTGGCACGTGCCAGGTTCGATTTTGATGTTCCCACAGTAATTTTCATCTCTTCACTAATCTCCTGGTGGCTCATTCCCTCAATTACAAAAAGGTTAAAAGCCATTCTGTACCGCGGTGGCAGTTCCTGTATCACTGCAATTAACTCTTTTGCCGAAATTTCATCCAGAATGTCATCCGAAATATTTTGCTCTTCGTAAATCCCTATATCTTCAACCGGATGCATTACATGCTGCTTCCTGAATTTCTCGAGCGATACATTAACCATTATTCTTCTAATCCACCCTTCCAAAGAACCTTCGTGCCGAAAGCTACCAATATATTGGAATACCTTTATAAAACCATCCTGCAGGTTATCTTCTGCTTCGGTACTGTCTTTGGCATAGCGCAAACATACTCCAAACATTTTAGGTGCAAACATCTGGTATAGTCGTTCCTGTGCACGTGATTTTCCCGAAGCACAATCCTTAATTATTTTTTTTAGGTCTTCCAAAATTTTCGCAAATAACACCCAAAAATACAGATAAAAATGTATCAGTTTCAATCTTTCTTTTTGGCATTTGCTTGATCAGTCAGTTCTCTCAAGCTAAAATCACTGGTTAGATGTGCAGTTTACGGAAAAGGTTGCGTTAGCATGAAATATATTTAACCTTTGTTACGCAACCTTAACTTGCCCAAATACATCTATTGGTTGTAAATTTGTTAAAACCTTTGTTATGAAATCTGTATTATCGATCACATTAGTGTTGCTCCTGTTGTTTACCTGTTCGTGTAACCAGGATGACTTTACGCCTCCCCGTTCGATTACGCTTGATGAAAAATCGGCTAAATTAATCGAAGCTGAGAATGAGTTTGGGCTGGAACTTTTTCAGAAAATTTATACCGGAGAAGAAGAAGCTGATAACATTATGGTGTCGCCATTAAGCGTGAGCCTGGCATTGGCCATGACCTACAACGGAGCCAACGGCGAAACCAAAACAGCTATGGAAGAAACCCTGAAAGTTTACGGTTTAGCACCCGACGAAATTAATGAATCGTATGCAACACTGGTAGCAGCTTTACAATCGCTCGACCCGAAAGTTATTCTCGAAATTGCCAATGCCATATATTACCGCGAAGGTTTTTCGGTGGAAGAGGATTTTGTAACCACCAACCGAAACTATTACGATGCTGAAGTAGAGGCACTTAATTTTGGTTCGCCACAGGCAGTGGACATTATTAATGATTGGGTGGCCAATAAAACGCATGATAAGATTGATAAAATACTCGACGATATCAGCGCCGATCATGTTATGTTTTTACTGAATGCCATTTATTTTAAAGGAATCTGGCAAGCTGAATTTGACGAGGACGAAACCATAGACTTGCCATTTTACTTGGAAAACGGATCGGCAATACAAGCACCAACAATGCAGAAAAGCGAGTCGCTGCCTTATTATTCGAATAATTTATTCAGGGCTGTAAAACTGGCTTACGGAGCAGGAAATTACAACATGTTTGTTTTTCTACCGCAAGAAGAAAATTCGGTTGAAGATATTGTTGAACAACTGGATATGAATAACTGGACTAACTGGATGAAAAGTTTTACCAACACGGTTAATATGGACTTAAAGTTTCCACGACTTAAGTACAAATACGAAATAACTTTAAACGATGTACTTACCGATATGGGAATGGGAATAGCATTTACCGGTGCAGCGGATTTTACAGGAATTAACAAAGGAGGAATCCTCAATATTGATTACGTAAAACATAAAACTTTTATTGAATTAAATGAAAA